>JAYVOT010000935.1:0-3632 GCA_043757795.1 Chthonomonadaceae bacterium
CCATCTCAACGCCGGTCTTTCCTGAGACGCGAACTTCGGCCTCGATCTCCACGCCAAAATCACACAGTCGCAGATCGACGGAAACTTTTGAAATCGGAAGAGGGTGGCACAGCGGAATGAGGTCGCTTGTTTTTTTCGCACCCATGATTCCCGCGATTTTCGCGACAGTGAGCGCATCGCCTTTCGGAATTTTTCCATCACGCAAGAGGGTAACGGTTTCAGGAGAGAGCAGAACTCGTCCTGAGGCGACGGCGCATCGAGATGTCGGGACTTTTTCCGAAACATCCACCATCTGCGCCTTGCCGTTTTCATCCAAATGCGACAGTTGAGCCATAGGAGCCTCTCTACTGGAACCAAGATTGCGATCCGGGTTGCGAACTATCAGCATCTGAGTCGAGAGGTGCAAAGGGGAAGCTTCTTGCGGGAACTCCAATTCGCCGTAAACGGCCATATTCATGCCGGGAGATAGGGGGACTTGACCTCTAAATTTAACTCTGTTCGTGTCGACTAGTTCCATTGGGAGAGGCGTCCAATTCGACATTCTAAAATCTTCGTTCTCAGAATTGGCGAACCATAGTCGCCCTTGCGAAGCGCAAGAGTCGGAAAAGATTGTGATTGCAACGATTTCATCCGTTTCTTGAAACTCCCAAACCAGTTTCGGCAGCGGGGTCCCGGCTCCGACTGAACGAATCAGTCCGTGCAGTCCGCCTTTAAGTCGTTCAGGATCGTTGAAAGAGTGTCCGCAATTTGGAGCATAGACGATATGCTTATCTCCGTTCAGACCTTCCCAATAGAGGTTGAGAGCGGCTGTCGTCCAGTAGAGATCGTTCGTTCCGTTTAAAAAGAGTTTTGGAATTGTCAGCAGATGTCGATAGGCGTAAGGGTCGACCATGTCAGTGAGCGACATTCCCTCCGGCGATTGCATTCTATCTTGAAGTCCCTCGGCGGTGTAGTCCGAAATCATCTCGCTGTAGCCTTCAAGCGTCGCCATTTGGCGTTCCATCTGAGCCGGAAAGTTCAGGTTGTCAAATACTTGCGGAGCGATAGCGACGACTCTGGAATCGGTTGCGGCAGAAAGCCAGGTAGTCCAACCGCGTTTCGAGGCGCCGTTCAAAACGAATCGGGAAACTAAGCGATCATGCTTCGACTTGCATACCTCTTGAACTGCGTCCATCGCTCTGAGGACGCTCTTCGTCATGGGGCTGAGCAGAATCCAATCAGGATCTCCGGTGTCGAGATACTGAGTGAAAGTGTGCGCGATGATCTCATCCTCGATTTTTCCGTCAAATAGAGGTTGATTGGGAATGTCGTAAAGGCATGCGACGCATACTTCATGATAGTTTACAAAAGGATAAGGCATTTCGTCAAGATGCGCGGCGGGCGAGTAATCCGCCCCGATCATCAAGAACGCGAGGTCTGGAAAAAGAGGGTATCGGGGAATCGAGAGGAGCAGGCGGTGCGTCCATAGCCTTCCTCTCCAACATTGCGAAGTGAGAAGAATGTCATATAGGCTACAGTCCTGACTCTCTTCAACAGTGAGAATCTCGAACTTGTACGCCCCATCCGGCTCTAAAATAGTTTCGGTCAGTGTTCGTTTTGCGGTCAAAATCTTGAAACTCCGTCGTCGGATTTGCCAATCAGAAATCGGATCGCATAAAAAAGCGGGATCGCAATGACGGCATTGAAAAGCGTAGTGAGACAAGCGTTTCGAAACCAGTGGAAAGGAGTGCGCTGAGGCGAGAGGGCGAAAAACAACAACTCCGTAAGCAGCGTGCCTAGAGTCACGAAGCCAAGGACGATAAGAGGGTGCTCTCTCTCCACTTTGTTCTCAAACCATCCCGCCAGGAAACCGATGACAGTTCGACTGACGATCAGACTTCCAAAACCGTTTCTAGGCGGCGCTGCGAGAGAGGCGTGCATCAAGCCTGCGTAAAAGCCATAAGCTGATCCATTGTTCGTGTCGCTGTTCAGTCCGGCGATGATGAGAGTTGCGAGAAGAATATCCGGACGCGCCCCGAAAATAGTCCAAGTCTCGGCATAAACTCCCTGAAGCAACGCTGCTGTAAGAAGTGCGAGGGTGAGTTTTAATCCCTTTATCGCAGACCAACTCATGGCAAAATATAGACCTCTTCAAGTCCGGAAAAGCTAGCGACAGGTTTGATTTTTGCAATTTTGCCGGAGGTTTCGGGGTCTGCGGTCACTTCGGAGAGTGTCCCGATAAGAGCGTCGTGAGGAAGCGATGCAAGCGCTTTGTCCGTGTAAACGGTTCCAAACCCTGAAGTGATGATCTTGTCTCCTACTTTGATATTTGCGTCGCCCGGCAAATCCGTGAGTTGAAGAGTCGAACCGTTGTCGCCGCGACAGATGCCGATAATGCGAGAGTCGGCGCGTTGAACTCGAACCCCGATGCTTGATCTGTAGTCTGAAAGAAGGAGTGCAACGCAGGATGTCGGGCTTGTCTCCGAGATTTGTCCGATTACTCCCATGCGATTTACTACGACTTGGTGATTTTTAACTCCGTCTCTCGAACCTCGCGATAGTGTGAGAGTTTGAAAGTTGCTGTCAAAACGTCTGGATGCGACATCTGCGGAGATAGGGGCTTTATGCAACGAATGCACGAAGTTCATATCATTCCGAAGGTTTTCGTATCGAATTTCCGCTTCTTTCAGCTTGATGTTTTCTGATTGAAGCAGTTCAACCTGTCTTTGCAAACTTCGATTCTGTCCCGCCAAACCGTAACCTCTGAAAATCCAGGAGGCGGAGGAGCCTATCCATCCCGTAAATCCGTTCATGACAATCGCAGGCGGAGTCAGGGCAGCCCTGACTCCGCCTGCGAGGAAATCCTGCCTATTGTTTCTAGTCTGAGCGTTGTGATAGATTCCAAGGAGAGTTCCAAGAAGCGTGAACGCAACGATGCCCCAGTATTTGTGGAAACGACTTTTCTTTTCGTTCACTTGGATCGCCTCTTGAATTCTTTCACTTCATTAAAACTCCGTAGTTGACAACCCCATGAATATCTGGGTCGTCAACGTTATTTTTTAAGGACTTTTCTCAGTTGGGGGTTGGTGTCGAGCGCCTCAAGAACTCGCCCGGTCCCGAGCACCACGCAAGAGAGGGGATCCGGAGCGATATGCACAGGCATGGATGTCTCACGCATGATAAGCTGATCCAATCCTTCCAGAAGTGCGCCGCCGCCTGCAAGGACTATTCCTCGTTCATAGATGTCCGCGGAAAGTTCCGGCGGAGTGCCTTCCAGCGTGACTTTCACTGCTTCGATAATCTGATTAATCGGCTCCTGGATCGCTTCGCGGATTTCGCTGCTTGAGAGCGTCGCACTGCGAGGCAGTCCCGAAATCGTATCTCTTCCACGAACTTCAAAGGTTCTCTCCGGACCCACCGGGTAGGCTGACCCAACTTCGAATTTGGCTCTTTCGGCGGTTCTGTCTCCGATATGCAGGTTATAAGCTCGACGTACGAAATTGATGATCGCCTCGTCCAACTCATCGCCTGCAACTCGAATGGATCGACTCATGACGATGCCGCCAAGTGAAATCACTGCGACTTCAGTAGTGCCGCCGCCAATATCGACGATCATGGATCCGGTTGGTTCCGCGACGGGCAGGCCTGCGCCG
>JAYVOT010000936.1:0-13607 GCA_043757795.1 Chthonomonadaceae bacterium
TCGCAGAGGTCACGATCAGTTTGAACAGCTTTTCGATATTCCAACCATTGTCTCGGAACTCCACCGCCAACCAATCCAACAGTTCCGGGTTCGTCGGGATATCTCCGTTCACTCCGAAATCACCCGCTGTTTTCACGATTCCGGTTCCGAAAAGCTCCTGCCAGAACCGGTTGACTGTGACGCGCGAGGTGAGCGGTTGTTCCGGCTGCATCAGCCATTTTGCGAAACCAAGTCTGTTTTTCGGAAGTCCAGCCGCCATCGGAGGCAAAATTTCAGGCGTTAAGGGCTTCACCGGGTCTTTGCGCTTGTCATACTCGCCGCGCGCCAAAATATACGCCATCGCCTCATCGGAGCGCTCTTGCATCACATGCGCTTCGGTGCTTCGAGAACGGATCATCCCATTTTCGGTCTCAAGCGTCGCGAGCGAATCGGCAAGTTTGCGATAGTCAGGATCCTGCGATGGGAGCCACCAACCGAACATCTCGTCTTTTTCCGCCGGGGTCAGAACGTTCGCCCCTTTCGCTGCGAGATAGCTTCCGCGAGTTCCTGTGACTAGCCCTGTGACTTCGGCAGCTTCGAGCGCACGAGAGTAGAGTCTCACCTCCTGAATAGAAGTTCCATCGACGCCTGCGGAAGCATTGCGTTGACCGATCTTGAAGGGGATAGTCGTCCTAATCGTATCTTTCAGGGAGTCGGCTTCGGAGTCTGTCGCTTTCATTTCGCCATCGACATAAATTTTGAGAGATTCCTTAGTCTGCTTGCCGCCGTACGCGATACAGACGTGATGCCAGACATTCGGAGAAAGCTGATCTCGAGAAGCGAGCTTAATCGCATTGTCCGGCCATTGATTGATGATGTGCGAAGCCAATTTGCCGCCTTGCAACCACACATCCCAACCTCGATAATTGTTCCGGTCGTCCATGCGCGACATAATCGCTCCGCTTGCATTAATATCTGAAGTCTTAATCCACGCCGAAGCTGTGAAACTTTGATCTTTTTCAAAATCGCCGACTTCAGGCGTTTCAATCACGCTTCCGGCGACTCTTTTGAAGGCTTTCGCGGAGACGTGGCCTGTCTCCCATCCCGGATCGCTCGAAGCGGTAAGGCGCAACGACTTGCCATTGTATGTGGTCTCCACTAATCTGCCCTGTCCCTCATTCAAAGGAGCGTAGAATATCAGACCTTCTTCCGGAGTTTTTCCCTGCACGAGCGACGCGCCGGACTGCTTGAGCTTGACCTCAAAATCCGCTCTCGCAGTCGCTCTTCTCGTATCGACTAATTTCTTTGCCTCCGCGATCTCGATCTTAATGGCTTCAGCGCGAGGTCGATCCGCTTCCATCGGGACGTAGATGACGGGAGGCGTATTCTTTACGTTGCCGTCCATGGCGTTTTGAGTGGTGTTGTTGAAGAAGGCGGATACGCCATAAAACTCTTTTTGCGAGAACGGATCGAATTTGTGATCGTGGCAGACTGCGCAACCGAGAGTGCTCCCCATCCAGACCTGCGAAGTGGTTTCAGTGCGGTCTCGCGTGTAGAGAACTTTGTACTCTTCGTCAATCGCCCCGCCCTCGTTGGAGGTGATGTTGCATCGGTTAAATCCAGTTGCGATTGACTGATCCAGAGTGTGATTCGGCAGAAGGTCGCCCGCCAACTGTTCGATGGTGAACTGATCGAAGGGCTTATTCTTGTTGAATGCCGAGATTACCCAATCCCGATACGCCCAAATCTCACGGTAATTGTCGAAGTGGATGCCATTGGAATCAGCGTACCTTGCGGCGTCTAGCCAGTATCGCCCCCGATGCTCTCCCCATTGCGGCATAGCCATGTACTTGTCTACTAGCTTTTCATAGGAGTTCGGCGAAGCGTCTTTGACGAATTTTTCAACGTCCGCAGGATCCGGCGGCAACCCCGTCAAGTCCAAGCTCAACCTCCGCGCTATCGTTCGCCTGTCCGCTTCGGGAGCGGGCGAGAGTCCATTGCGCTCCAAATGAGACAGGACGAACTTGTCGATAGGGTTTCGCGCCCAGGTTTTGTTGATCGTGGGTTGAGGGGTAAGTTTTGTCGGAGCGATATAAGCCCAATGACGCTCGTAAGTCGCGCCTTCGGCGACCCATCTTTTCAAAATGGCGATTTGTGGAGGAGTAAGCGCTTTGTGACCGGGACCGGGAGGCATGATTGGGCCCTGCCCGGTGATGCGTTTGATGACTTCGCTCTTTGCCGGGTTTCCGGCGACAAGAGCGGCAAACCCGCCGCGGTCCGCTGTCGCATCTGCAAATTTATCCAGTCTAAGCCCGGCTTTGCGCGCCGCTGAGTCCGGACCGTGACAGGTGAAGCAGTTCTCCGCGAGTATCGGACGAATGTCTGTGTTGTATCTTAGTTTAATTGGAGCTTTCGGCTGAGCCGCAGCGAAGAAAGCTGAGATGAGGAGCGCCGCCGTTGTCGCTGCCCCAATGACAGAAGTCGCACGTCTTGATGTTCTTGATGGAGTCATTCCTGATGTCGCCCTTTCAACTCAACTCACTTATAATTCTAATAGCCAACTAATGGAGAAAACATATCCGTGCGCTGAAAGCGCCCTGCAAGCGAATGGTCGTCCTATGGACGCGAGACCGGGAATTTATTCTAGGGACTTAGAGAATCCGGCTACTGAAAACACCCGGATAAAGCGGCAAGAATAATTTTAGTCATTCATTCCGCAACTATGGCGCAATCAGAGCTAAAACAGCGCCGTCGTGCGCGGCGATTTTCGCCCGTTCTCTTCCGCTTGACACTTCCCAATAGCGCAGAGTTTTGTCTTCGCTGCCGCTCAGCAAAGTTTTTCCGTCGGCGCTCCAAGCAAGGCAAAACACCGCTTGATCGTGTGCGGCGGTAAAGGGGACGGAGGCTCCGTTTTCAGCGTTCCAGAGCTTAATCTTGCCCTCTTTGTCACCCGTCGCGATAAGTTTGCCATCCGGAGAGAATGCTAAGCACAATCCTGGACCTGCCAGTTTAACTCGCAAAATCTGCCCGCCGTCTTTTAGTTTCCAAGTTTTCAACGAACCGTCTTCAGAAATGCTCGCAATGGTTTGATCGTCGCTTGACAGCGAAATCATGCCGACGCCTTGATCATGGGCGGCGATATTGGATCGAAAGTCAATGCCCGTCACCCGAGCGCCCGCGCGCTTGACTTGCCAGGTTCGAATCATCTGATCTCCGCTTGCGCTTACAAGTCGCGAAGCGTCGGAATTCAGCGTCAGTCCGTGTACAGCGCCTCCATGAGCTTTCTTAACCTCGGATATAAGACGAATGCGATCGTCGAAGAGTCTGATTGAACCGTCTGAGCCGCCTGAAGCAATGAGCGAGCCATCCGAGGAAGCTGTGAGACATGTGAGCGCAGCGCCTTCGGAGTTGCATTTACCGGTTACGCCGGGTTTACCGGTTGTCGCGTCCCACGTTTTGATTAGTCCGTCAGCGCTTCCTGAAATCAAAGTTTTGTCAGTGCGAATCAGCGAAATTACTCTGTCTTCGTGCGAACCGATGATGGATTCCAATCGACCCATTCCATCCCATCGTTTGATATTTCTGTCTGCGCCCGCCGTGATCGCCACCGGCAACGTCGGGATATCAATTCGATCATTTCGCCCTGAATGCGCTACGGAAGGCATCGCTAGCCCCAAACTAGTTAGGGCAGTCAAAACGATTGCCGGAAAGAGGCGAAGACGCATCGAAACGCTCTTAAGCGCTCCAATCCTATTGAGGAACTCATGCGTTTTTACTTCGAAGTGATTTGATCCGTGGATTTCAGGCATAGTGTTTGGCTGCAACGCTCCAATTTGATGATTTACTCACCTTCATATGACTCTCGCAAGTAGGGTTTGTTACAATTCGAGTTTAGTCCGACTCTATCTATCCATCCCGCTTATGCCGCGACGGATTGAATATCGGATAGGAAAAAATTGTTTCGGTAGAGTTCAGAAACTTTTTCAAGCTCGCCTGCGGAGAAAGCAGGAGTGTCCGTCGCCGTCGCAAACTCTTCCAACTGCTTCTCGTCGTAGATATTCGGGAATAGCGAGCCGATGCAGGGTTCGCTGAGAATGAACTGAATCGCCATCTGTCCGAGCGTTCTGCCTGCGTCTTGCGCAGCAAACCTTAAAAGCTCCACTTTTTTTAATCCGTCGAGCAACCACTTTTTGCGCATCTCGTCAGTTGACACTCGGTGACTGCGATGATCGTTCGGGGCGAACTGCGTCTCTTCCGTATAGGTTCCTTCCAATATTCCCGAAGCATGGGGAACTCTTACCAGAACAGGGACTTTGCAAGCTCTCGCTGAAGGGAAAATATCTTCGCCAAGTACCTGCTCCAACATATTGTAAATGATCTGTACCGCCATCCCCCTGCGTTCCGCACAATAGATCCCCTCTTCGCCCTGTCTATCGGGCTTCAAAGCCGGACCTAGCGCGGCTCCGTAAGATCGGATTTTGCCTTCCGCCTTGAGCGCATCCAGAGTTTCAAAAAGGTCGTCTCTCTGCAGGGCGTCAATTCGCGGGTTATGAAGTTGATACAGGTCGATTCTGTCCGTTCGCAATCGGCGCAAGCTCTCCTCGCACGCCTTGCGCACGAATTCCGGCGACCAGTCGTGGGGGCGCTCGCGTTGATTAGGTTGAATTCCAGGGTGGTTGTAGAAGTCGTATCCGAATTTCGTCGCGATCACAATGTCATCGCGCCTGCCTTCAAAAGCGTCCGCCAGAAGCGTTTCGCCTTTTCCGTCTCCGTAGACGTCTGCGGTGTCGTAGAAGTTGATACCGAGATCGAAAGCTCGCCGCATCAAATTCTTACCGAACTCTTCGTCGTGAATTCCCCACATCCCGGTAGAAACCGTCCAGACGCCGAAGCCGACCGCTGAAACTTTTATCTTTGAATCGCCCAGTGCGCGATAGTGCATTTTTTCCCGTCTCCATTTCAGTTCAACCTCGCAACCCGCCAACCTTGCAACTCAATGCCAACGCAAAAAAGCTTATCATCTCATCACTCTACGATGAACCCTTTAAAGCAACCTCGCTACTAAAATAGTATACCGCTTCAGAGGCACGGTTTCAAATACCGCACTTCAGAGTTGCAAATAGCGTGCATACGGTTTCAAATACGAAATACTTGGCGATTGCATTTCCCGAACACGCAATGCGCCATTACTACTCTCAGCTCACCGATAGCCTTAGTTGAACTGATGCCTCCGAGCTGAAAATCTTGTTCCGCAGATGCAGTAAAAGCAACCTGAAAACAGGACGATGCGACTGGAATAATTATACTTGTTGACTTTCCTTGCAGAGTGTGATAAACTCATGCAAATTGATGGTTCTTATCCCCGAAAAGAGGAGTCTATATATGATACGCCGTAACGCTATCGGTCTGGCAGTCTGCGCGCTTTCACTTGGAGTTCTATTGGACATCAGTCCGGCCCACGGACAAGCTTCATTCACTATTCGACGCCCCAAAGACGGTTTGACCGTTAAAGAGACGCAACGAGTCGAAATACCCGGCGCAAGCATTCCTCCGGGAGGCTTCATCGGGTTTTACATCGACGACGTATTCGTCATTGCCCTCGCGCCGCCGGAAGTGCAGGAAGGCGGAGATCAAAGCAAACCTTTCTCCTATTCCTGGGACACGAAAGGCACGGACATCAGCGACGGCGAGCATACGCTGACGGCAGTTCTCTTCACTCCTCTCACCGGAACGGGGACCGGCGAAACGGCAACTGAAACAGGAAGATCCTCCGTTAAAGTCACCGTCGCGAATAAAATTCAAGACGGCCCCAAATCGCTTCTTCTGAAGTATCGATATCACGAAGGCGACAGCCTCGAATACGACAGAAACGGAAAACTCGTTTTAGTTGCGGGCGGTTCTCTAAACGGCAAATCGAACGACACGGACCTCGCTTCAATGAGAAGCGTTTTGCAACTCGCAGTCGAGGATGCGAGATACGATAAATCGCGCAACGACACGATCTATCTTTTGAGAAACAAACTGACAAAACTTGCAGTTCTTAACGGAGGTCAAGAGACGGTTTTCGATGCGGCGCAACTGTCCACCTCAATGTACCAGGAAATGCAACCAAGCGGACTCGTCTCTTATGAAACAGGAGCGCTTGCGGGGCTGGGAGAATTTACGGCTCTAGGATTGCCTGTCAACAACACCCTTGAACTGCCGTTGCTTTCCTCCAACGAAGTTTCGGTAGGCCAGGAATGGTACACGCAAAATCAGAGACTAGATATTCCCGGACTTCCCCCTGCGCTTCAGCCGAAAGCCACTCTTAAGAACAAACTCGTTGATCTCGAATGGGAGGGCGGCAGAAAAACCGCTAAGATTCATCAGACTTTCGCCGGCGCCATCAAAGCCAAATCCGTTCTTGTCGGGGGCGTTGAAGTGGATAATCCTAAAGTGGAGTTCTCGCGCGACATCTTCATCGCCTACGGATCCGGTCAACTTGTGCGTATGAATCGCCAGATTACTATAACAGGAACGACAACCTCTCCGCTTCCTGATACGGGTGCAACCTTCGGCGGCGGCGGCGGCGGCGGAGCTCCTGCGGGCGGCGGGCAAGACGGGTTCGGCGGTTCCGGAAGCGGCGGCAGCAGCATTCCCCCGCAGTATGCGCAATACGCAAGAGGTCAACAGGGCGGCGGATTTGGCGGCAAGCAAGGCAACTCTTCCTCAGGCGGCTCTCAGGGCGGAGTCCCTTCTCAGTTCGCGAATCAGCGCGGCGCTCAACAGGGAAATGGCGGTCTCGCCCAGTCTAGCGGAAGCGGCGGCGGTTTCCCCGGATCAGGCGGGTTTCCGGGAGCGGGCGCAGATGCCAATGCGCCTCATGCGATCACGCTTCGCTCTTCCACTGAAACGACGTTGCTCCCTTCTTCCTCCATCGGTTCCGGACTGGTGAAGACTACGTTCAAACCTTCAGTCGGCAAAAAAGGTCGCGGTCGCTAATCCGCACTGCATGCCATTGATTCGAGACGAAGGGCGCAAATGCTTGCGCCCTTCGTCTTTTTGTGTGTATACTATGTCCAACGTTGCGAACGGAGAACGAGCACATGGCTGCAAGCGAAGCTGACAAACGAATGGAACTGACCGAGCATTTAACCGAGTTGAGATCGAGACTCATGCGTTGCATGCTCTATCTCCTTGCCGGTTCCGTTATCGGATACATCTATTTCAAGCCGATCTATTCTTTTCTCGAAAAACCATTAGTCACTGAGATCACACGCCTCAATAAAGTTCGCAACAATGCCGCTATGCAAGGAAATCAAGCTCATCCAGTCCAAAAGGGCGTGATTGATTTGCTTCCCGCTCCCATCGTTGTCGGCGAGAAGGTTACAGCGCAGGATTTTAATAAGCTCATAGAAGCGATCAAATATCTGGAAAACAAACCAGTCTCGAACATGCAGGTCGGGCAGGTCTTCTCCGGTTTTACAGAGCCGTTCCTGGTACAACTTAAGCTGGCGATCGTAGTCGGATTCATTCTAGTGACGCCGTTAGTCATCTGGGAAGCGGCGATGTTCGTGACGCCCGCATTGACTCTGCAAGAAAAGAAACCCCTGCGCTTTCTGATTCCATTGTCTGTCTTGCTCCTCATTTTTGGAATGTCGGTCGCCTATTTCACCTTGTTTTTTGCAATAGGCTGGTTCATGTCGTTCCTCGATTCATTCCCCGAAACGACCGTTCTGCAGAATCCCGAGCAGTACGTTATGTTCTTTTTCAAAATGATGGCAGCTTTCGGAATCACCTTTCAGCTTCCTGTCGTACTAATGGGGGGAGCCTACCTCAACCTCATCACATCGAAATCTCTCATTAAAAACTGGAAGTGGGGACTGATGCTCGGTCCTATTGGGGCGCTGATCATTCCCTCAAACGACATTCCTTCAATGGTGATGATAGCCATTCCGCTCTGGATTCTCTACTTTGGAAGTATCTTGCTTGTGAAGATGGTGGAATGGAATAAAGCGAGACAGAAACCGGTTTAAGTTGGCTTTGGACTCGATTCCGCGTATGGATTTGAGAAACGTGTCCGAATCCCTTGAGTTTAAGTTAAACGTTTTGGAGGGGCTAATGCGTATGCAGGGTCGGAGGCGCATCTCGCGCAGGATTCACCAATGAGCGTTTTGCATATTTTAATAACTTAACACTCTCGGGGATTGGAACGAACTTCGTAATTCCAAAAGCGGCTTTCAGTCCGTCTAGCTGTTTAGAAAGGCGCTTCAATGCCGTTCGACTTGAAATTCGCGCTTGCTCTCTGCTTCATGTTCATTCCGCTCTTATGCTCGCCGGCTTCTTCGGAGGAGACCATGCGACCTACCGATCCCAAACTACTCCCGGAACTCTCTGAACAGGATCGTCTTCCTTCCAAAAAAACGGACTGGCTGATCGCGAGACCGAAAGCGAATGCGAGAGTTTTTCGCAACGCCGACGCGACTGAAATCTATCTTGACAACGGATTGGTTCGCCGAAGTTTCCGGTTGGCTCCCGACCTTGCGACGATAGGGCTGGACAACCTGATGACCGGCGAGGCGATGCTCCGGGCGGTGAAGCCGGAAGCCGAACTTGTCATTGACGGCTTTTCCTACCCCGTCGGCGGGCTGACGGGGCAACCGGATCTCGCTTATCTTTTGCCGGAATGGATTCGCGGCATGAAAGCGAATCCCGCCGCGTTTCATTTCACGGGATTCGCAACCGGCGTCGCAGAGAAACGCTTGGACTGGAAGAAAGTTCGCCACTCTTCGGACCTGCCTGAAGCGCCGCCGGGCGTCTCCCTCACCCTTGCTTTCTCTCCTCCCGCAGACAAACTCTCCGGCATTTCAGTAGAGGTTCATTACGAGCTTTACGACGGGATTCCTCTTATTGCAAAATGGGTGACGGTGAAGAATGAAAGCAAGCGAAAGATTCGGCTGAACTCATTCACCTCGGAAATTTTAGGACTCGTTGAAGCGGACTCGTTCGTGGAGGGCGTCTCGAATTGGGAAAAGCCGAACCTCGCAGTCATTAGCGACTACTCCTTCGGGGGCATGACCGCCTCGAACGCCGCTCGCACGACCCATTGGGTTGAAGATCCCGGCTACGCCACTCAAGTAAATTACGATCTGAAAACTCCCGCCACTCTCGAAAGCCGCCCGCCTCTAGGGCCGGACATCGACATCGAACCGAGCGCCGCATTCAACACGTTTCGCACCTTCGTTCTGATTCATGACTCGACTGAGCGCGAGCGCAAGGGATTGGCAGTGCGGAGAATGTATCGCACGCTTGCGCCGTGGTCGACTGAAAACCCGCTAATGATGCACCTCACCTCTTCCGACCCGAAAGTCGCAAAAGCCGCTATCGATCAATGCGCGGACGTCGGGTTTGAGATGGTGATTTTCAGCTTCGGCAGCGGGCTGAATATGGAGGACGACTCGCCCGCGAATATCTCAAAATTCAAATCGCTTGCGGACTACGCGCACTCAAAAGGAATCCAGATAGGCGGTTACTCCCTTCTGGCGAGCAGACGCATCGACGACGCCAATGACGTGATTAATCCGAAGACCGGAAAGACCGGCGGAGCGATTTTTGGAAACTCGCCCTGTCTGGGCAGCGAATGGGGCATCCGATATTTCCAAAAACTGAAGGCGTTCATCGAGGGGTCTGGATTCGATCTTTTGGAGCACGACGGAAGCTATCCGGGCGATGTCTGCGCCTCAACGGTTCACCCGGGACATCGCGGACTTGAGGACTCGCAGTGGAAACAACACGAACAGATCGCCGAACTCTATCGCTGGTGCAGAAGCAAGGGCGTCTACCTCAATGTCCCGGACTGGTATTTGCTGAACGGATCGTCGAAAACGGGGATGGGATATCGTGAAACGAACTGGTCTCTGCCCCGCGCCCAACAACACATTCACGCCCGGCAGAACCTATTCGACGGAACGTGGGAGAAAGCGCCGACGATGGGTTGGATGTTCGTCCCGCTGACGGAGTATCAGGGCGGGGGCGCGGCCGCGACGATAGAGCCCCTGAAAGAGCACCTGCCGGACTACGAGCTTCACCTGGCAAACAACCTCGGTTTTGGCGTACAAGCCTGCTACCGCGGACCTCGACTGTTCGATTCTGAAGAGACGAAGACTCTCGTCAAGACGTGGGTCGCGCTCTACAAAAAACATCGCGCCATTCTTGAATCGGATGTCCTGCACCTTCGTAGGGCGGACGGCAAAAATCTCGACTACGTGCTGCATGTGAATCCTGACTTGAAAGAGAAGGGACTTTTCATGGTCTACAACCCCGCTTCAACAACTATCCACCAAGTCATCGACGTTCCCCTTTATTATACCGGCTTGCACGAAACCGCTAAAATTTATGAGCGAGACGGCGTTCCTCACACCTACAAATTGGATCGAAACTACAAGATTTCCCTCCCGGTCACGCTGAAACCCAATTCCTATACCTGGTTTGCGGTTGAGTGAGAGGAAAATTCCCGGTCTCGGCGACGTTTTTGATTCTCAGGAATAAATTCGCGTTCTCGGCGGCGCTTTTGCGGCCCTGGACTGAAGTTCCGGGGTTCAGATTATCTCTGCGGCTCCTTGCATTGGAAACCGCCCTCGGCGCTCCCGTGTCTGGAAGACGCTTGCTTTCTCCACACGGGCGCTTTCAGTACCCGGCCCTCCCCTGCCCCTCAAATATTTTTTGCAACAGCTATTGCAAAAGTTTATCTAGTAGAGTATCATATGCGTGCGTACCACATATAGAATCAAACTCAAAGTGACATACAACATATAGTGTTTTTTCTGTTTACTGTCAACAACTCTTCACTAGATGCAGTGAAGCGCTTTTAGCGCAATCGAGGTTTCCATCCTAATGAAATGTCCCTTTTGCGGAGTACAAAATCGAGATCGCGTATTAGAGACGCGCTCTCTCAACGAAGGCGCTTCCATCAAGCGCAGGCGCGAATGCGAGGCTTGCGGGCGCCGATTCACGACTCAAGAAGAGATCGACGAGTTGCAACTTTTCATTGTGAAGGGCGACAATCGGCGAGACCCGTTTGATCGCAAGAAGATCGTTCACGGCATGCAACTCGCCTGTAAGGGTAGGCAGATCAGCGCCAAAACGCTGGAAGAGGTTGCGGAAGACATCGAACGCAAACTCTACAACCGGCTCGAAAAAGAGATTCCTTCACGCGAAATCGGGGACATGGTGATGGACAGACTCAAGGAGTTGGATCACGTAGCGTATGTCCGATTCGCTAGCGTCTATCGGCAGTTCGAAGACGCCACTCAGTTCAAAGAGATCGTGAACCTCCTCAGCCGCCGTCGCCCCGCAGAAAAGAAAAAGGACTATGCAGATGCTCCCGCCCAAGCCCCTGAAGGCGATGTTGTTCGATCTTGACGGAACCGTTGCAGACACGCACTGGCTGATTTTGAAATGCTACGATCACGCTATGCGAACGAGTTTGGGAGTGGAAGGCAAGCGGGAGATTTGGGCTTCGCGAGTGGGAGCGCCCTTAGACGACATCTTGCTTGCTACCTGCGACCACTACGGCATTCCAAGAGCGTCTGAAGAAGACCTCGAAAAAATAAAAGTTTTGTATCGCGCTCACATGCGCGAAAACGATGCGGATTTGAAACCGTTTCCGGGTATCATACAGACGCTTGTCGAGTTGAAATCTCGTTGCGTCCGTCTCGCCATCGTGACTACAAAACATGAACAGATGGCGAAAAGGCACATTCAAACAGCCGGGCTAACGGATTTTTTCGAGGTCGTCGTGTGCGGCGACAACGTCGCGAACTACAAACCTCACCCGGAACCTTTTGAGTTGGCGCTAAGTCAATTGTGCGTTTCGCCGGAAGCAGCTGCGATGGTCGGGGACAGTCAGTTCGACATTCTCGGCGCTCGGAACGCCGGAATCTTTTCCATTGCCGCCCTGTGGGGAACTGACAGCCGGGATGATTTGCTTGCGGCGAAGCCGGATTTCGTGGCGGAGAGGCCGGGGGATTTGCTGTGGCCAGATCAGTCTGGTAGTGTCTAGGTTTAGGAGTGCATTAAATCTCATTACCCAACTCTTAATTGCCAGTGTAACAGACTGGAAGGCACTATTTTCTTTAAATACTCATACGCTAGTTAGAGTGTTTCCGTTATAAGTTTAGTTGATTAGCGTATGCATTGGGATAAATTTCATGAGTGAAAATAGCGAATTCCTATACCACTACACTAATGCCACTGGTCTGATTGGAATTATCAATGGCAAGAAACTTTGGGCGACTAGTATTCTGCACATGAATGACGCACGCGAAGATATCCACGGTGCTTCTGTTGTCAGTGAGTTCTTGTTAAAACGGTCTCAATCAAAATCAGGAATAGAGGCAGACTCACTCAGAAAGTTCGCTCAGCAATTTTCCGACGGAATTGGAGGACGATTTACATTCTCCTTCTCTTTAAGTAGTGACCCGGACTCACTTAGCCAATGGCGAGGATATACCCCGAATGGGGGATATTGCATTGGATTCCGCAAAACTGCTCTTGAAAAAGTAGCGCACAGAAACGGCTTCCAGCTTCGACGTTGCGAGTACACGAAGGAAGTTCAGCTAACAGAAGTAGCAAACGTATTGACACCTTACTTAGAAAATATCTCGCAATGGGAAATAAGCGATCTAGATGCCAGACAAAGATGTTCATATATCGGCGAGTTGACGGAAACCATACGTTGCTGCCTAAAACATGATTCCTTTTCAATTGAGAAGGAGTGGCGCATATTCGGTCATGTGAATGCACTTGATCCTAAATGTAAGTGGCGAGCAAACGGACCGTACGTAAAGCCGTATGTAGAATTACCAATTGATTTGCCTGGTGATGAGACGCTAATTGGACAAATATGGATTGGTCCCGGCTTAGATTACAGTCGTTCGCGAGAAGCAATAGTACATCTCCAAATTGGCAATAGCCTTAAAGGCATAGAAATTCTTCCATCATCATCTTCCTATCGGCAATACTAGGCTTTGTGTCAAGTATTCGTCATCCGTACATATCTTGACTTGAAGCTGGCGCGCCTAGAAGTCATGCGAGCACTTCTTGAGTTAGACTGAATGTCTTCAAAAAGTACAAAGCGTCAAAGGAAACATAATGAGTGCAATTAACAAGTGCGGGGACGAATACGATACGATCCATAATTTCGTCGCATCAAAAAACATTGAAATTGATGATGTAGATTTTGCAAACCAATGCAAACCACATAGAGCAAACAGTTTCACCAAGAATGGTATCACTTACTATAAATTGACTTATCTTTTAGGTGTCTGGGTGAGATATGAGAATACTTATAATTTTTTTCGATAATCTGAGAAGCTAAGAAACATTAGTTTGATATCCTCGGCGCTCGGAACGCCGGAATCTTTTCCATTGCCGCCCTGTGGGGAACCGACAGCAGGGAAGATCTGCTGGCGGCGGAGCCGGATTTCGTGGCGGAGAGGCCGGAGGATTTGCTAGTCAAATGCGGGATGGATTGAAACTGCATTGGAGTTGATGCAACTGACTAGTTCAACTTGACTTCCAGTTCGACATCACCAAAACTTGGACACAAAACGGATATACGAAATGTCCTAGTTCAAATTTTGAATAAA
>JAYVOT010000937.1:0-3623 GCA_043757795.1 Chthonomonadaceae bacterium
GGTTGCCGAACCAGCATTATTCGTTTACTTGAAAAAAGGGTGAAGCGCAAAGGTTGCACTCCACCCTATTTTACTACGATTTCAATTGCGTTTCAAATCGCACGCTTGACGCGCTACTTCTTACTCGTTGTCAGCCTCAGCGCCGCGAACCCAAGCGCCGGAATCTCAAGAGTCGCGACGCCGGAATCGCTCACCTGCGCCTGTCCGGGTTTGGGCGTCAGCAGGTTCGGGTTCTCCCATGTATTGGCTGCTTTCGGGTCGGAGCCGCTCAGAATATCGACGCCGATGACGCCTGTCACCTTCAAATCTGCAATCGAGATTGTGAGAGTAGCCGCTTCGATTTGAGAGCGGTTGACTGCAAAGACGGACAGCGAGCCGTCTTCCGCCAGGCTTGCAGAGACATCGAGAACCGGAACATCGCCGCGATCTCCCGCTTTGTAGGTCGGGCAGGTCAGGGCGGGGGTGAGGGATTTGCCGTGCGTGTGCTCCGCCATCAGCGCGAAGGGATAGAAGATCGACTGAACGAGCATACCGTCCTTCTTCGTCAATAACGGGGCGATAATGTTCACGATTTGAGCGATCGCTGCGACCTTCACGACATCCGCGCGGCGAATGAAGGCGTTCAGATACTGCGCGCAAATGAGGGCGTCTTCAAGGTTGTAGACCTCTTCGATAAGGTGCGGAGCGCTCGTCCACTTGCCATCCATCTCCATATTTTTGTACCACACGTTCCACTCGTCGAAGGAAAGATAGACTTTCTTGTCGGACCTTTTTAGCCCGCGAACATAGCTGAATAGTCCGGCGTAATCTTCGATGATTCGCTCAATCTCAACGCCCTCTGCGAGATACCAGGCAGTGTCGTTTCGATGATTGTTCGTGTAACGGTGCGCTGATACGAAATCGACTTCTTCCCAACAGTACTCAAGCGTTACGCGATCATACTCAAGGTAGGTCGCCATGCCTCTGCCGGAGGAGCCGCACGCCACGAGTTCAATGGTCGGATCTAGCCCCTTCATAATCTTGCCGGCCTGCTGAGCGCGTCTCGCATACTCTTCCGCGGGCACGTGTCCCGCTTGCCAGGGTCCGTCCATCTCGTTTCCGAGACACCAGAGCTTGACGCCGTAGGGTTCTTTATGTCCGTTTTCGATTCGCTTGTCCGCCCAGTAAGTGCCGCCGGGCAGGTTGCAATATTCGAGCAGGGCGGAGGCTTCCGTGGCGCCCTTTGTGCCGAGGTTCACCGCCATCATCGCGGTCGTGTTCGCCTCTTCGCACCACTCCATGAACTCATCCGTGCCGAACTGATTCGTTTCAATGCTTTTCCAGGCGTAGTCCGGTCGCGAAGGGCGTTTGTCCTTCGGGCCAATCCCGTCCGTCCAGTCGAACGAGCTGACGAAGTTGCCGCCGGGATAGCGCATGATCGGCATTTTGAGCTTTTTGAGCGCTTCCAATACGTCCAGCCGAAACCCGCGCGAGTCGGAGAGCGGACTTTCCGGATCGTAGATGCCTTCGTAGATGCAGCGTCCCATGTGTTCCGCGAAGCCGCCGAAGATGCGATTGTCGATCTCCCCGGCGTTGTAGTTTGTGTCGAGATGCAGATTAGAGAGCATATTGGTTCCTTTGTTATTGGGTATGGATGACGTGAAATTATAAGAGTGGAAACGTATAATTTTGCAATTTTCGATTTGCTTGAAAGCCTAATCCTTCAACCCGCTTAGCGCGATTCCCTCGATAATGTGCTTCTGAAACAACAGAAACACGACGATCACCGGGAGCGTGCAAAGGACGCTTGCCGAAAGCGTCAGGGCGTATTCAGAAGAATAGGAGGTCTGGAAAAGGGCGATGCCGACCGGAAGCGTGTACTTATCCACCGAATCTAGAAACACAAGCGGGCCGAGGAAGTCGTTCCAGGAGCCGACGAACGTGAAGATGCCCAGTGTCGCGAGCGCGGGTTTTGAGAGCGGTAGAACGACGTTCCGGAAAGTTCCCCACCGCGAACACCCGTCAAGCGCCGCCGCCTCTTCCAGGTCTTTCGGGATGCCGAGAAAGAATTGATGCAGCAAGAAGAACCCGAAGGCCCCCGCCCCCGCCGGAACGATGAGCGCCAGCGGCGTATCGAGCCAGCCCAACTTGTGCAGCAAGAGGTAAACGGGAACCAGCAGTATCTGCCCCGGAACCATGAGTGTCCCGATAATGAGAGTGAAGACCCAACGTTTGCCCGGCAGATCAAGACGTGCGAAGGCGTACGCCGCCATCGAACTGACCGTCAGAATGAGCGCAGAGATGGAAGTCGATATGAAGATGCTGTTGAAAAGCCACTGAAAGATTGGTATCTCTTCCGGTCTGCCGAGGATCTCCTGAAAGTTTTCCATTGTCGGAGACTGCGGGAAAATCCCTTGAAAGTGGACGATCTCAGCGTCTTTTTTGAAAGCAGTGATCAAAATCAAGAGGATCGGCGCAATAAACAACAACGCCCCAATCGCGATGAGGACCTCTATCGCAAAGCTCTTGGATTTTTTTGGAACAAGGGCGGAAGTCGCCATAGGTGAACCTCGTTAAAATGAAAACGGGCGGCAGTTTGCTACTTCTCTCGCGTCAGTCGAAACTGAATGAAAGAGAAGATGGCGATAAAAAGAAAAAGTATCCAGGAGAGTGCGGCGGCATATCCCATGTGATAGTTGTTGAAAGCCGTCTCATAAATATACTGCACAAGCGTGCGCGTCGAAAGCTCAGGTCCGCCTCGCGTTATCATGAAAACTTGCCCGAAGACCTGAAATGCGCCTATCACGTTCAAAACTCCAACGAAGAGCAGCACAGGACGCAACATCGGGAGGGTAACAAATCTAAATTTCTGCCAGGAGTTCGCGCCGTCCAGAGAGGCGGCTTCGTGATATTGCGGCGGAATTTGTTGAATTCCTGCGAGCAACACCACCATTGGCCCCCCGACCGTCCACCAGAGAGTCATCAAAACAATGGAGGGCATCGCGTAGGCGACGTCGCTGATCCAGGGGATTTTGACGCCGAGGGGAGCGAGCAGCGCGTTGAATAGTCCGAACTCGCTGTTGTAGAACCAACGCCACAGCACTCCAGTCACGCTGATCGTAATCATAGTCGGGACGAAAAAAGCGGCGCGATAGAGAGTTTGTCGGCTGTTTTTTATCGCGCTCAGCCCAACTGCGATCATGAGCGCCGTCACGACCGTGATCGGAGCCGCCAAGATTACGAACTTGCCCGTTGCAAAGAGCGCTTGCCAGAAGTACGCGTCCGCAAACGCCTTTTGATAGTTCTCAATCCCGATGAAGGTCGGCGGGACTCTCGACACCAACTCCCACTTGCAGAAGCTCAAGATTAGCCCGTACATCAGGGGAAGCACGAGAAACATCGAAAACAGGAGGAGATAAGGAACCGCAAAAAGGTATCCGGAGTAGCGATTCAATGTTTTAGAGGTTGTCATAGGGCTGACTTTCCTCCGATGATGAGTGAATTTTTCTTCTCTTCCGCAATGATGTCGTCGATCTGTTTCGTGGTCAAGTCGAGCGCCTCCAGCTTCCTGTCTTGCGCGGCTTTTACAAAATAGACGTGCGCCATGTCGTAAAAATCGACCTCTTTCAAAAGCACGCTGGCAC
>JAYVOT010000938.1:0-3622 GCA_043757795.1 Chthonomonadaceae bacterium
TTTTTGGTGCGCCTCGAAAACATCGAAGGCGATCTCCTCCCCTTTGTGCGCTGGAAGATCGTGCATCGCGATAGCGTCAGGTTTCGCCTTAGACATCAGCGCTGCGTTCACTTGATATCCCGCAAAAATCTTCTTGCGCGACTCCGCTTCCTCTTCCTGTCCCATGCTCGCCCAGACGTCCGTGTACACGGCGTCGGCGTTTTTGACTGCCTCGATAGGATCTGTCACTACTTCAAACTTCGCTCCGGCGCTCTCCCCTATTCTCTTCGCTTCAGCAAGATAAATCTCTTCCGGGAAGTAGCCTTCCGGACAAGCGGCGGTTAAGTTTACCCCCATTTTCGCACAGGCGATTAGCAGAGCATGCAGAACATTGTTGCCGTCCCCGATGTAAGCGAGTTTCAAGTTGTTTCCGAGCGGTCCCTTATGTTCACGCAACGTTAGCAAGTCTGCGAAGGCTTGCAATGGGTGTTCGAGATCGCTGAGAGAATTTATGACCGGAACGGTGGCGTGCAACGCCAACTCTACAACCGTCTCATGCTTAAAAACCCTCGCAGAAACGATGTCGCACCACCGGGAGAGCGCCCTCGCGGCGTCCGCCACAGGCTCTCGCGTTCCAAGCCCGATGTCCGATGGAGACAGGTAGATCGCATGCCCCCCGAGGTGCGCCATTCCCGCCTCAAAACTGACTCTTGTGCGAAGCGAAGGTTTCTCGAAGATCATTCCCAGCGTTCGGGGATACTCCCAACGCGACTTCAGGCTCTTCTCGGCGTGCAACGCCTTCAACATCGCCGCCACGTTTAGAACAGTATGAAAACCCTCGGGCGTCACATCTATTAATGAGATGAGGTCTCTGCCTCGCCAATACCCTTTCTGATTGACTATCTCCAAGATATCTCTCGTCGCTTGAACCTCAATTACCGGATCGATCTTCATTTTGGAATTTAGCGAGTGCAAAAAATCGAATGCGTTTTTGAATGGGTTGGAAGAAGAAGAGCTTTTTTCCGTGTTGCCTGACTTGTCCTGGCGAGGAAATTCATCGTGGATTTTTTGCGTCTCAGCCCTCATCCTTTCAAGCGTCACTCCTAACTTCGTCAAGACTCGCCCCGCCAATCCTTCCTCTTCACGCAATAATCCAAGAAGCAGGTGTTCCGTTCCGATGTACCCGTTGCTCAATTGCCTGGCTTCGTCGTAGGCGAGATCGATCACACGTTTGGCCCGGGGAGTCAGCTGCATATCCAGCCCTTGCCGTCCGTCGCCTCGCTGAACTTGCCGCTCAATCTCGCTTCTGATCCGGTTAAGAGAGACACCCAGTCTTTCGAGAATTCTAGCTGCAAAGCTATCGTGCTCCCGCACTATTGCCAGTAAAAGATGCTCCGTGGAAACATAAGACTCGCCTAGCCTGCCCGCCTCCTCCTGCGCATAAAAAACGGTTCGCCGCGCTCTCTCGGTAAATCTTTGCCACATTGGATTCTCCTCACTCAAACTATTTACTTCGGTGTTTGATTGCATGGTTTACTGTACCTCGTCACGATCCGGGCGAGTCTCGCTTCCCCATAAAAAAAAAGCGGCAGATTTCATCTCATGCTCGTTGACTTGAATGGTTATGAGAATAGGGATTGTAAATTGAGAGTGAGTTGCGTCTCCGGGGCTGAGACGCCGCCTGATGCACGATCATGCCCCCGGCGCTCCCTAGCAAGAGATAAACGTCTCTTCTCAAATCGCTATGCTTAGAGCCGCAACTACTTGGTCGCAGTCTGATTTGCTCACGACTAATGGGGGAACGAAGCGCAAAATGACGTCGCTCGCAGCGTTGATGATGATTCCGTTTTCAAACAAACTCTTTTGAACTCGCTTAGCGATCGGTTCAAAAAACTCTAAGCCTACCATTAACCCTCTCCCCCGGACTTCTTTAATTTTGTCAGGATTGGACTGTTGCAATTCTTTCAGGCAGTTTTGGAAGTAGTCCCCGACTGTTGCGGCGTTCTCCATGAGCGCTTCGTTTTCTAAAACATCGAGAGTCGCCAGGGAAGCGGCGCAGGCGAGAGGTCCTCCCGCGAAGGTAGAGCCATGATCGCCGGGAACCAGAGTGTTCGCCGCTTCACCCCGCGCAAGGCAAGCTCCCATCGGAAAACCGTCTGCGATTCCCTTTGCAAGCGTCACAATATCGGCTTGAATTCCGATTCCCTGACTTGCCAGGAACGTTCCGGTTCTTCCGATACCGGTTTGTATCTCGTCAAAAATCAGCAGAACTTCGGCCTCGTCGCACAACGCCCTGACGCCTCTGAGAAAGTCGGGATGCGGTAGGATGACGCCGCTTTCGCCCTGAATCGGCTCGATCATTACAGCGCAGGTTTTATCTGAGATAAGATTATCCAATGCATGCAAATCGTTGAGGGCGCAGTGTTTGAAACCAGGAACTAGCGGGAGAAACGAAGCCTGATACTTCGGCTGAGCGGTCGCGGAGAGCGCGCCCATCGTCCTGCCATGAAACGAATTCGTGAACGTGATGATCTCATTGCAGTCCGCCCCGCGCTTGCCCTTGCCCCACTTTCGTGCGATCTTCAAAGCCGCCTCCACCGCCTCGGCGCCGGAATTGCAGAAGAAAACTTTCTCCATCTCCGCCAGTCCGCATAGTCGTTTCGCCAACGTCGCCGCGTTGGCGTTGTGAAAATAGTTGCTGACGTGCATGAGGGTCGCCGCCTGTTTTGCGATGGCTTCAGCAAGGTGCGGATGACAATGCCCTATTCCGACGACAGCGATTCCGGCGAGAAAATCGAGATATTCCTTTCCACTGCAATCCCAGAGTCTCGCCCCTTGCCCGCGAACAAACACAACGGGTTGACGCGCATAGGTCCCCATCACATAGTCGCAATCCATCTGCATGATATCGCAATCGGAAAGATGCGGACAGTGGTTGCATGAATGAGGTTGTTGAGGCGAGTTAATCAAGGAAGTTCTCCTGAGAGCGTATTTGTAATCAACAAGATCGAATGGGATTGAAACCCCGTATTGAAACCCGATATCCGCATTCGCGGACACCATGAAATGAACGGACTGAAGTCCGTCGTTGGAATTATAAACTCTTGTTACGCACTCCGTAGGACGAAATGTCCGGGTATTGAAATGAAAACACACGGCGCAAATTTACAAAGGGCATGCCCGATGTGACGATTCCCAGAGTTGCGGGTTGGAATATCGCCCGAAGGGCTTCCCGCCGAAGGCGCTATAGCGAAAAAGCTCTGCCCGTCGTGACGATTCGCAACGATGCAGTGAATAACTCATGTTACGCAAACGACAGAGCGTCATGACTAGAGTCCCATGACTAAAGTCACGGTCTAGGTGGCGTTCC
The DNA here is from genome assembly GCA_043757795.1 of Chthonomonadaceae bacterium. Classification (GTDB taxonomy): domain Bacteria; phylum Armatimonadota; class Chthonomonadetes; order Chthonomonadales; family Chthonomonadaceae; genus JAYVOT01. The sequence continues at coordinate 3,350 of JAYVOT010000938.1, forward strand.
GCCGTGTGTGCTTCGCACACGATACTCAAGCGTCCGGAGTATGCTCAACGAGAGACGCCCCTGCAAACTTGCACAGGAATGGCAGTTCTATGGGCAGGCAAGTCCGACTCAAGTCCGAAGGACATACGGCGCGAAGCGCCACCTAGACCGTGACTTTAGTCATGGGATTCAAAAGCGCTATAGCGAAAAAGCTCTGCCCGTCGTGACGATTCGCAACGATGCAGTGAATAAAAGCGCCTTCGGCGTTTCTCACGTCCGGAGAACGCCCATGCA
>JAYVOT010000939.1:0-3618 GCA_043757795.1 Chthonomonadaceae bacterium
TTCGCCCTATCGGAACTTCAGCCCGGACTTGAAAGAATCTACTTCACTCTTGAAAAAGAGTTGATGGAGCCAAAGTACGAGATTCACGGACTGCGCCCCTCCAATCTCTTGCAACAAGATTCGCATCCTCGGGACATCGCAAGACAGAGAGCGGCTGCCTTGCTTTTGGCGGCGGTTCCGGCGCGTTCCGAGTTCGAGATAAAGGTCAACACCTTTCAAACACGTTTTCAGGAGATGGAAGTCAAGATTATTGAGCGAATGTCGCAGACGCATACCAAGCTCATTAATGCAGTGCAAAAATATCGACAGGACACGCAGACCTCATTGACGGAAGCCGATAGCCTGCAACGACTCGTCGACATGGGATACATCACTGAGAAGGACTTGCTCGATCCCTGGGGAAGTTTCTACAAAACCAATCTCTACGGCAACAAAACTTATGAAAACGGTTTTGTTCTGATCAGCGCCGGACCGGACAAAAAGTGGGGCACTTCGGACGACATTCCGGGCGTGAATCAGTACGGAATGGTGAACGACAGATTTACCAGAAACCGCGTGCGCGGCGGTTTTGGCGGCGGCGGGCTCGCAAGAGGCGGCAATGGCGACTTGATGTTGCAGGAAGCTAATGATGCCGTCATTTTCAACGCGGCTCCTGCCGGCGTGCCGATGATGCTTCGAGCCATGGCGGTCGATAAGAAGAAGGAAGGCGGAAGGGATGCCGCAAAAGACGACGCCAAGGCTGACACCGGAGGAGGAGCCGTGCCCCGAGTTCGAGAGTATTTTCCGGAAACAATGCTCTGGAATCCCGCCCTCATCACGGATGAAAAAGGGAACGCGACGCTGACTTTCCCAATGGCGGACAGCATCACGACGTGGCGAATGAGCGTCATGGCGAATTCGGCGGCGGGGCAACTTGGAAGTTCGACGAGCGGAATGAAGGTCTTTCAAGACTTTTTCGCGGACATTGATCTGCCGGTGTCCCTCACGCAAAATGATCGCGTCGAAGTCCCTGTAGCTGTCTACAACTACTTGCCGACCTCCCAAAAAGTGGAACTTACTCTGAAAGAGGAACCCTGGTTCAAGCTCGAAGGCGGCGCAAAACAGACCTTGACTATTGGTGCAGGCGAAGTCAAAGTCGTTCGCTTCCCGGTGACTGCGAGCGTAATCGGGCGGCACAAATTCGAAGTCACGGCGAAGGGAGACAAGCTTTCGGATGCGCTGAGACGCGAAATCGAAGTGCGCCCGGACGGGAAAGAGTTCATCACGACGATCAACGACAATCTTGAGGGCAAGGTCGCGAAATCCGTGAACTTCCCGGAAAACGCGATTTCCGGCGGCAACTCCCTCTTCGTGAAGTTGTATCCCGGCGCGTTCAGTCAGGTAGTGGAGGGTTTGGACGGGATCCTGCGAATGCCGAACGGTTGTTTCGAGCAGACGAGTTCGGCGACCTACCCGAATATTCTAGTTCTGGACTACTTGAAACAGACGAAGAAAATCAATCCGGAACTGCAATTGAAGGCGGAGCAGTACATCAACGTCGGTTATCAGCGACTTGTCACCTTCGAGTGCAAAAATGGCGGTTTTTCCTGGTTCGGCAATGAACCCGCTCATCAGATTCTCACTGCTTACGGACTATTGGAATTTAGCGATATGTCGGCGGTTCACGAGGTCGATCCGGCAGTGATCTCACGCACTCAAAACTGGCTTGCCGGACAGCAGAGCCCGGATGGAACCTGGATTGAAAAAAATCAGGGGATCGCAGAGGGCATAATTAATCGACAGACTGGCGCCCTTCGCTCCACCGCCTATGTCTGTTGGGCGCTGGCGGAAAGCGGCTTTCAAGGACCTCAGATCGCGACCGGCGTTGGCTACGTCAAGGAGCATCTGAATGAAGCGAAAGACCCCTACACCCTCGCGGTCATTCTGAACCTACTGGGCAAAGTTGAGAAAGATGGAAACACGACTGCGGACGTGGCGGACAGGCTGACAAAGCTCGCCACAGTCACGGACAAATCGGCGTATTGGCAGAGCGAGACTCAGACTTTCACCGGGGCGAACGGCAAGGGCGCAGACCTCGAAACGACGGGCCTCGCCGCTTACGGGCTGTCGAAGTGGGGTCGAAACTCCGGCTTCACGACTAAAGTCTTGACCTACCTTGTTCAGAGCAAAGACAGCTTCGGGACCTGGGAATCGACGCAGGGAACAGTCTGGAGCATGAAAGCGCTTCTCTACGCAGGCAAAAATGGAAGCGGGGGCAAGGGAACTGTCACGATTATCGCAAACGGGCAGCAGGCGGGAACTTTCAAAATCACGCCTGAAGACAGCGACGTAATGCGGCAAGTGAGCCTGGCGGAGAACCTGAAAACCGGCGACAACGACATCAAGTTGCAATACGACGGCGATGGCTCTATCCTCTATCAGATCGTTTCACGCTACTATTTGCCCTGGAAACAGGTCGCGCCTACGGGACCGGAGCTTCAACCGATCAAGCTGAGTGTGGAATACGACAAGAAGACGCTCGCCCAAGACGACACTGCGACGGTCACTGTCAAGATCACGAACGTGACCAATCGCGTCGCGGAGATGCCCCTGATCGACCTCGGAGTTCCGCCCGGCTTCACGGTGATCTCGGATGAACTGACTAATGCCGTTGAGAAGAAGACCATTAGCAAGTTCACGGTGGCGGCGCGACAGATCATCGTCTACCTCGAAAAACTGGATCCGGCAGAGACCGTCACCCTGACCTATCAGGTTCGCGCCAAATTTCCGATCAAAGCGAAGACTCCGGTCAGCAAGGTCTATCCTTATTACAACCCGGAGAAGGTTGCTCTTTCAGATCCGCAGGAGATCATTGTGAAATAGGCGAAGTGCGTTGATTAGTCGGAAGCGAGGAGACTCGCTTCCGGCATTTTATTGCTTTCAAATTGCCAGGAACATCTGCTTCTCAAGCGGCTATGGTATAATTCGATTGCAGCCCGAAAGGAGAGTCTCACATGTCTCAATCAAGTATAGAAGAGCGAGTGTCTATAATGGAGCGCGAACTCGCTCAAATAAAACGGAGCCTTCAATCTGATTCGACAAATCAGGCCATCCCGTGGTGGGAGAAGATAGCAGGCACGTTCGCCAACAGCGAGAATTACGATGAAGCGATGCGACTCGGACGCGAATACCGCGAGTCTCTCCGTCTGATAGATGAAGAGGGCAAGGCGTGATGTACCTTTTCGATACTGATCACATGACTCTTATTGAGCATGGAGGTGTTGAATATGAACAAATTAAAGCCCACATACGCAAGGTTCCCCTTGACGATATCGCGACGACAATCATCAGCTACGAGGAACAAACAAGAGGTTGGCTTGCTCGAATCGCGCTGATGACAACTCCTGATCGCCAAATCTCCGTATACGCTGAACTTAAGCGACAACTCAGGAACTATTGCGATATTGCTGTTATCGAATTCGACGCAAAATCGGCTCTTGAGTTCACTCGTCTCCGCCGATCAGGAATTCGAATCGGTTCGATGGACTTGAAGATCGCCTCAATCGCCCTCGCCAATGATGCAACAGTTCTCACTCGCAATACCAAAGATTTTTCTCGGGTTCCCAACCTGAAATTTGA
>JAYVOT010000940.1:0-3607 GCA_043757795.1 Chthonomonadaceae bacterium
AAATGCACTTGCTTCATGCCCCGGAATTTTTCACGCATACCGATGCTTAGGGTAGAATAGAATCATGTATTTGATATAGCTACGAGTTTTTTACTTAAAATTGAGAGTGAGCGAGGCACACATGAGTTTCAGCAGCATCGAAGAGGCCATTGAAGAGATTCGGCAGGGCAGGATCGTGATCGTCGCGGACGACGAAGACCGCGAAAACGAAGGTGATTTTATTATGGCGGCGGAAAGATGCACGCCGGAAACCATGAACTTTATGATAAAGTACGGACGAGGAATTCCCTGCGTCCCAACGACGGGTGATCGACTTGACAAACTTCAGCTCCCTGTGATGGTTCCGAACAACACTGCGCGACTTGGAACGGCAATGATGGTGACGGTAGATGCGTTGCACGGCGCGACGACCGGAATTTCCGCCTATGATCGCGCCCTGACAGTGAAGGTTTTCGTCGATCCGAACTCAAAGCCGAACGACCTTGCCAGGCCCGGACACGTTATTCCTCTCAGGGCGGCGGAGGGGGGCGTCTTGCACCGGGCAGGGCACACGGAAGCGGCAGTCGATCTCGCTCGGCTTGCGGGCTTTCAAGAATGCGGCGTTCTGTGCGAGATCATGAGCGAAGACGGCACGATGGCGAGACTGCCGGAACTGATTGAACTCTCTCAAAAGTACGATATGAAGCTCATAACGGTCGCGGAACTCATCAAGTATCGCAGGCGAACCGAACGCCTTATAACGCGTGTCGCGTCTATTCATTTGCCGACGGGAAAATATGGCGATTTCGAGATTCATGCCTATGAGTCCGTAATAGCCCCGCACCACGCCATTGCGCTAGTCAAGGGAGATGTCGCAACGGGGGATCCGCCGCTCGTTCGCGTTCACTCCTCTTGCCTGACGGGCGATCTGCTCGACAGTCTGCGTTGCGACTGCGGCAGTCAGCTTCATCTCGCTCTGCAAAAAATAGCCGATGAGGGAAGAGGCGCACTGATTTATCTGGAGCAAGAAGGCAGAGGAATCGGCCTTATCAACAAACTCCGTGCCTATGCGCTTCAGGAGCAGGGCGCTGATACCGTGCAGGCGAACGAGATGCTCGGATTTAAGGCGGATCTTCGAGACTACGGTATCGGGGCGCAGATCATGAGCGATCTTGGCTTGAAAAAGATTCGATTCATGTCCAACAACCCGACGAAAGCGGCGGGACTTGATGGCTACGGATTGGAGATCGTCGAATGGGTCTCACTGCCTGTCTCATCGAATCCACACAACAGAAAATACCTTGAGACTAAAATTGAAAAAATGGGGCACACTTTTTTACTAGAAGAAATAGCATAAGTTGCAATCGAACTGTTCGGGATTGCACAAGAAGGATAGTTCGTGATATCTATAGAATAGTTGAATGAAATTTCATGGAAGCATGATAACTGAAGTAGTGAAAAATGCTTTTGCTAGATACCTCAACTATTCCGCCATTCTGTTTTTTGAGTGAAGTCTATTCCGAGGAGTTCAATTTTGGCACATCAGATTCTGGAAGGTCATCTCTCCGCAAAAGATTTGAAGTTCGGCATAGTCGTCAGTCGGTTCAACGATTTTATCACGAAAGCTCTCCTTGACGGCGCAATCGATGCCATCAAGAGGCATGGCGGCGAAGAGACCAACCTCACAGTCGCCTGGGTTCCCGGCGCGTTCGAGATCCCTTTAGCGCTCAAAGCGATGGCGGTGTCTGGAAAATACGATGGGCTTGTCGCGCTTGGGTGCGTGATTCGCGGAGCCACTTCACACTACGATCACATCGCTTCCGCCGTTACAAGCGGCGTTAGCGGCGCTTCTCTTGAGAGCGGCATTCCAATAGCATTCGGAGTCATCACAGTCGAGAACATCGAGCAGGCGATCGAACGCGCCGGAAGCAAAGCGGGAAATAAAGGCGCGGAAGCTGCTATGGTTGCGACGGAAATGGCGAATTTGTTGAAACTGATTCGCTTATGACCCAGCCTACTAAATTGCGTCCGCAAGACGCTCATGAAGTTGACAGGCTGCTTTCAGTCCTCGGATCGCATCCGGCGATGCCGTGAAGGGGAGGTTGCGACAGAGCCTCTACTGTCCGAGCCACAAATTTTCAATTTGTAATTTTTCACTGGAGATAGAATGGGATGACCTTTCCACGCGCCCTCGGTTTTTTGACGATATTCGCTGCCGGCATTGGAGTAGGCTGGTGCCTTTTGAAAGTCACGACCCATCCGCCAACCAATGAGCGAGCGGCACAGAGCCGCGCCCTGGCGATTCTGGAGCGAAAACCCGTTGAGGAAGGCGAAAACCAGAACAGAATCGTTCTTGCCGTCAAGAGAATCGCGCCTGCCGTCGTCAACATCGATACGGTCGGCAAAGCGAAACCGACGGATGAAAGCGCTGGAGCGCTCTACTACGATCCTGAGGTTCATGGCAAAGGCTCGGGGGTGATCTTGACCCCGGACGGCTACATCGTCACAAACCATCATGTAATAGAAGGCGCCAGTCGAATTAGAGTGACGCTCCCGAATGGCGAGTGGCATTTCGCACAACTCATTGGAGTGGACGCGGACACCGATCTTGCGGTGATTCGAATCGAAGCCTCCAACCTTCCGACCGCTGAACTCGGCGATTCTGATCGTCTGCAGGTGGGAGAATGGTCTGTCGCCGTGGGAAATCCGCTCGGACTTGGCTCCACGATCACAGTCGGGGTCGTCTCCGCTCTCAATCGACACAACCTTCAGATCGAAGAAGGACGCAAACTTGAGGGAGCGATTCAGACCGACGCCGCTATAAACCGCGGTAACTCCGGAGGCGCTCTCGCGAACATCGACGGCAAACTAATTGGAATCAATACCGCCATTCTCAGCTCAGGACCGAGCGGCGGCAGCATAGGTTTAGGCTTCGCTCTCCCGGTCAATACAGTTCGCAGAATCGTTCACGATCTCATCGCACGAGGCGGAACAAAGCGACAGGAAATTAAAAAACCCTGGCTCGGGATCGCATTCGGAGCGGTTCCGGAGAACGTCGGTCAAAAATTGGGACTGAACCCCTATCAGGGCGTGATCATTCAAAGGGTGATCGCCGAAAGCCCTGCTAGCGTTGCAGGGCTATTGCCGAAAGACATCATTCTGACGATCAACGGAAAAGCGATCGGACAAGAACGCGACCTTCGCGAAACCATACAGACTCTCAAAATAGGCGATAGTTCCGTGCTTGAGGTTATTAGAGGCTCCACCAGCCGAAAAGAAAAGATAATGGTCACTGTTCAGCAAAGAGTGGATGTTCCGAATTAGACCTGCACGATTATGCGAAGTTAAGCGCCCGCAACAAATTGATTCGGAACTCATCAGATCATGCTGCACGGTCAACGAATCCGGATACTGAAAGCGCCTGTCTGAGGAATGGCCGTCCTGAAGAGTCGCGAGAACCGCCACTTTCCATCCCATCCAAATCTTTCAATCAAGCGCAATCTGAACCCTGAATTTCGAGTTCGTTAAACTCTGGACTTTAGCCATTTTTAGGCTGCCCTACAGAGTGTTGCTACCATATGATCCCAGATTGTTGCTGGAATTAGGCGCATGTCGCCCTCAAATAGCG
>JAYVOT010000941.1:0-3602 GCA_043757795.1 Chthonomonadaceae bacterium
CCGATCTCGAAGGCAACATAATCGACCAACTTTTGGAAGATGAAGGCTTCGACGGAGGATTGGATCGTGAGATCGTTTCGCCGTTGGCGCAAGACGTTCTGGATGAAGAGCCTGTCGGCAATCCCGACACGAATCCTCCCTCAAACGCGCGAGCGGTCGTGAAATATCACCACAAACAGATCGGCACTTTGCCACTCTGCCTCTTCCCGGCAGGCTTTTTCCCGCAAGAACCTGTCGTGCTGGAGACCGAGTTCTTGCTTCCTACTGGACAAAAAGCGACTGTTTGGGTGAACAATGAGACCCGATTGCTCTATGGATTGATCGACTGGTTCGAAGGCATTCCCATCGACTCCGGCGCAACATTTACGCTTGAGCGCAAACTCCCGGATCTCTACGCCATTAATTACAGCGACGAGACGGAGCCGAACATGTTCATCAGCCGAAACCGACTGAACGAACTGATCTTGCTTCAAGAGCGAGCGGAAGCGGAACAACTCGCGACATTTGAACTGGTTCGCGAGATCATGGAGCACTATCGCAAGGGAATCGAGTTCATCACGCTTCATACGGAGGTGAACATCGTTCGCCGCGAGACGCGACGCATGGTAGCCTCGGTTCTTTCCGAATACCACTGCTTCTTCCAGAGAGGCGGAGCCTGGGTTTATGACGCGAAAAAACTCACGCTCGGCTTCGACAAGAGCAAGAAGAAGTTCATTCACAAGGCGTAACCACGCCCCGACTCCTCTCCCGGACTCTCGTTTCGCTTCCTAAAGCGAAGGGAGTTTTGCGGGAACTGCGCCTCCGACATTGGGCGCAGTTCTCGATTTTTGGGGGGCAGACTTCGTATTTCCGAGAGATTTGCTCGTAACTTTCCCGGCGCGCCACGCCGACCCCTCCTTATAATGGAGGGGTCTTGGGAGAGGGCGCGTTTTTTCAATTTCAGTTTGGAGTGAAATATGTCCGTTCGAGTTCGATACGCCCCCTCCCCCACAGGTTCCCCGCACGTAGGAAATATCCGCACGGCGATTTTCGATTGGCTCTTCGCTCGAAAAGAGAAGGGCATCTTCATCGCGCGTTTGGAAGACACGGATCGAAAGCCGGAGCGCTACTTCCCTGAGGGGATTTACGACATCGAAGCGAGCTTAAGATTTCTTGGAATGGTTCCGGACGAGTGGTGGGTGGGCGGCGGACCAGTCGGACCTTACACTCAGGGCGAGCGACTGCCGCTCTATCAAGAAGCCGCAAATAGACTTTTAGCTGAGGGGAGCGCTTATAAATGCTACTGCACGACTGAGCGACTCGACGCGATGCGGACGGAACAACAAGCGAGAAAACAGCCGACCGGATACGATAAAAAATGTCGAAACCTGACCTCGGAAGAGAGGGAAGCGAACGAAGCAGCGGGGATAACGCATACCGTTCGGCTTGCAATGCCCTTAGAAGGCGTCACGATCCTGCATGACGAGATTCGCGGCGAAATCAAATACGAGAACGCTCTTCAGGACGACCAGGTGTTGCTCAAAACAGACGGCTATCCGACCTACTTTCTGGCGTGCGCGGTGGACGATCATGCGATGGGTATTACCCATATTATTCGCGGTGACGATTGGCTAGGCAGCGCTCCGAAACTGGTGCAGGTTTTCAAGGCTCTCGGTTATGAGATGCCGAAGATCATCCATCCCCCGCTCATTGTGGGGGCGGACAAGAAGAAGCTCGGCAAGCGGCACGGCTCCACTCAGTTCTCCTCTTTCATTGAAGAAGGCTATCTGCCGGAAGCGCTCATCAACTTTCTAGTCTTGCTCGGTTGGTCTGCAGGCGATGAAAACCGAGAGCTTTTCACCATTGCAGAACTGATAGAGCGCTTTTCAATCGCCGGAATCTCGGACAGCCCGGCGGTTTTCGATTATGATAAGCTTAAGTGGATGAACGGCCACTATATTCGAGCCTCACAACCGGGGCGCATCATCGGGATGTGTCTGCCCTATCTGGCGAAAGCGGGCCTGATGCCGGAGCCTCCGAAACAACCTGCGCTGACGGGAGATAAAGAGAAAGACGCCCTCGCAACTAAGACGTTTGAAGCGGCGCAGACGGAATATCGTCTAAAAGTCGTCTATGCCCGGCAGGTCATTCCCCTTGAAATCGAGAAGATGAAAACGCTTTCCAAAGTGGTCGGCTTGACGGATTTCTTCTTCAAAGAGCTGAAGTTCCCGGAGGATTATGAGGAGAAGGGGCGCAACAAGTGGCTGCCCGCCCCGCATCTTAAGAACCTTTTGGAGCGAGAAATCGTCTCTTACGAAGCGCTGGAGGAGTGGAGCGCTGTCCCAATTGAGGAAGCGACACGCTCAATCAGCGAAGAGCTCGGCATTAAATTCTCTGAAGTCGTACACCCGACTCGACTCGCTCTTACTGGAAAAACAACCGGACCAAGTCTGTTCGACGCTATGCAAGTCCTCGGACGTGAGCGCGTTTTGACTCGGTTGCGCCTCTTGCTCAGTCAGCTACAATAAAGACAGAGGCGAAGAGACTTTTTTGCAAGATTTGTTCAAGGAGCGTTCCCGGCTTCTCAGCGCCGGGAACGCCTTGCAAGCGCTTCGCTACTCCCGTTTTACTCGACATAGGAACTCTCTATGAGCCATCAATCCTCCTCAATTTTCACTCTCCCGCTCTTTCCGTTGCACTCCACGCTGTTTCCGCTTTCTCCCTTGCAACTGCACATATTTGAAGAACGTTACAAGACGATGATTGCGGAGTGCATAGCGAACGATCAGCCGTTCGGAGTCGTGCTCATCCGACAGGGAAGAGACTCAGGAGGAGGCGCAGTTCCCTACGAGATCGGTTGCACTGCCAGGATACTGGCCGTTGATCCGTTGGAGGAGGGCAGGATGAATCTGCTTGCGATCGGTGAAAATCGCTTCCGTTTGCTGGATTACATCGAGGGAGAAAAACCTTATCTCATAGGCACTGTAGAGTTGATGGACGATGAAACGCTTCCTTCGGAGCGAGTTCAAAAACCGGTCATAGAAGTCACGCATCTCACTCAACGCTACCTTCAACTTCTTTCCGAGTGCGCCGGATTGGAAATTCCTGAGTTGGAACTGCCCATGGAAGCTTCTTCGCTTGGCTTCTACATTGCCTCCATCGCGCAGATGCCCGCCATGCAGAAACAGACTTTGCTCGCAACGACGGACCCTCTTTACCGACTCGAAGTGGAAAGAACCTTTCTGCTCCAACAGATTGAAGAGTTGGAGAGCCTGCAACAATCTTCGGAATCCGACTCGGATCAAAACTCTGAAGATGGCGAGGGCGAAGCTGAGATGAAGGTTCTTTATGCGGAGAGCCTGAACCTGAAAAGCGATTTTTGGAAGAAACACAGTCAGCAGTCTCGAAATTGAGTGACTCATGTTACGCACTACGTAGGACGAAATGTCAGGGTATTGAAATGAAAACACACGGTTCGTGAGGGTCAGGGTTTGGGCTGTCGGGGTTTGGAAGCGCTCTACGCTTAGCCGGGTGTTGAAATGAAAACACCCTGCACAAAAATGAGCGTTCCGCGGACGCGAGATTCCGGGGTCTCAAAAACCAATCTATTTGCCTCAAATTTG
>JAYVOT010000942.1:0-3598 GCA_043757795.1 Chthonomonadaceae bacterium
CCTGGAGTCAAAAATTGCCGAAGTCGAGGCGCAGAGAGTCGTTAAAATGAAACAGATATTCTCCAATCTCACCCCCTGGCATGAAGTCCAAATGGCGAGGCACAAAGATCGCCCGTATACTCTCGACTACATCAAAGCGCTCTGCGAAGACTTCGTCGAACTTCATGGCGACAGAACGAACGCGGACGACCCTGCAATTGTCGGGGGGCTTGCCGTCTTTCAAGGGCGTAGCGTCGTCGTCATCGGGCACCAAAAAGGGCGAGACCTTAAGGAGCGACAGAAGCGCAATTTCGGGAGCGCACGCCCTGCCGGATTTCGCAAGGCTTTGCGCTTGATGAAGATGGCGGAGAAGTTCAAAAAGCCTCTTCTCGTGTTTGTAGACACTCCTGCGGCGGAGGCGAATCTGCTTGCGGAGCAAGAGGGAATCAGTACGATCATCGCGGTTTGTTTGCGTGAGATGGTGATGCTCGAAGTCCCGATAGTCGTGGCGGTAATCGGCGAGGGAGGCAGCGGCGGCGCGCTCGGTATCGCAGTGGGCGACCGCGTGCTGATGCTCGAACATGCCGTCTACTCCGTGATTCCGCCGGAAGGTTGCGCCGCCATTCTGTGGAACGATCGTTCACGAGCGGAAGACGCGGCGGCGGCGCTGAAGCTGACTGCGAAGCACGCTCTTGAGTTCGGCTTAATCGACGAAATTCTCCCGGAACCGCTTGGCGGAGCGCATCGCGATCCTGTAGAGATGACGGAAACTCTTCGGCAAGCCATCGTTAGAAGTTTGGATCGGCTCAACGGACTCTCAGGTCAGGAGCTAGTTGACAGCAGATACGAGAAATTCAGAAGAATGGGACGTTGGCTTGATCCTGAACCGCAAGAATCGCCTATCCTCGAAGAGGTGCGATAATCTCTCTGAGTTTTGATCGCAAAGCGAAAGTTTTAAGTCCGTCGCTCCTTTGGAGACGCGCTCTTCGAGAAGGGAGAGACTTCGGACTTAAAGTTCGCATCTGAATTTGAAAAAACCCGCTTTCGCGGTTGGGAAAGATTTGCGCTTTTTCAAAAGGTTGCGAAATCGAATTTATATCCTTTTGCCTCGGCTAAAATCCCCGCGCAATAAGAAATACCGGATAAATAATCATGTCCTCAAATGTTGATGAGAAGACCAGAAAGTGCATTCGTTGCGGGTTTTGTCTGGATGCTTGCCCGACTTTCCGACTGACCGGACAGGAGTCTAAGGGGCCGCGCGGGCGCATCTACCTTGTGAAATCCTGGCGAGAGGGCGTGATCTCTTTTGACAAAGACGTTGTCGAGGCGATTGACTCTTGTCTGGGATGCAGAGCGTGCGAGACAGCTTGCCCTTCCGGCGTGGAATACGGCTCGATTCTCGAAATGGCTCGCACTCACATAGAAGCGAATCACCTTCGTTCTCCCGTGCAGTCTTTCGCCCGCAAACAGTTGCTCGACACTCTGACAAATCCCGGCAAAATGGTTCTGTCTCTAAAAGCTGCCGGAATTTTCGGTAAGCTCACGAGCGGAAAGATGCCGGGTTTCGCAGCGAAACTCCTTTCAGGGAGAGACGACGCCTCCATTAGTTTGCCGCAAGTGCAAGGCGAAGCGAAAGTCTTCAATCTTCCCCAACGAATTCTTGCTAAGGGCGCAAAACGTCACACTGTCGGAATGCTCGAAGGGTGCGTGATGCGCGTGATGTTCGGCGGCGTAAACGCAGCGACAGTTCGAGTGTTGCAGGAGAACGGTTGCGAGATCGTCTCGCCGAAAGCGGCGGGTTGTTGCGGCGCGCTCCACATACATGGCGGATTTGAACCGGAAGCAAAAGAGCGAATGAAGCAGTTGATTGACGCTTTCGTTCCGTTTATGGGGGAACTTGACGCAATCATCATCAATTCGGCGGGATGCGGCTCTACGATGAAAGAGTACGGAGATCTGTTTGCAGACGACCCGCTATATCGTGAAAAATCGAAAGCCTTCGCTGCGAAGTGCAAAGACGTCTGCGAGTGGCTTGCCATCATCGGCTTGACGCCTCCGGCAAAACCCTTCAACGGCACGATCTCCTATCACGAAGCCTGCCACCTTTCGCACGGACAACGAATTCGCCTGCAACCGCGTGACCTGCTCAAACAGATTCCCGGTCTTAAACTTGTTGAGATGGATGAGGCGGACACCTGTTGCGGAAGCGCAGGGACCTACAACATCACGCAACCTGAAATGGCGAAACAACTGCTTGAGCGCAAACTCATGCACATTAAAGAGACCGGGGCGACGACTATCGCGACGGGGAACCCGGGTTGCCTCGCCTGGATTCAACAGGGAGCGCAACAACAGGGCTTGAAACTCCGAATTTGCCACCCGATCGAGCTTTTGGACGAGGCTTATCAAAAGACTTCTTGAGTTGAGGAGAAAGAGAACATGCTACAGGGATTACGGACTGTTGTCTATTTTGCGGAAGATCCGCTGAAGGCGAAAACGTGGTACGAGAAGCTTCTTGGAATCGCTCCTTACTACGATACGCCGTACTATATCGGCTTCAATGTCGGGGGATAGGAATTGGGAATTCACCCTCTTGAAGGCGGCAAACCGAACTCGAAGACGTATTGGGGAGTGGGAAACGCAGACGAAGCGTATGCGAAACTTCTGACCGAGGGTTGCACTTCTAATACCCCGATATCAGATGTCGGCGGAGGCATTCGGCTGGGAGTAGTGACGGATCCATTCGGAAACGAACTCGGAATTATCGAAAACCCGCACTTCAAATTACCTTGAACCAAATGCTGGATGCGAGTGGAAATTACTCGGAAACGAATATTTCATCAAAACAATTAGCGGGGTTGCGCTTCAGACCGACGAGATGAAGTGCACCGTTGCCAATCGTCTCTAGCGAGAGCCGGGCTTTAAAAAACCCTTCTCCTTCTGCGAGGCGCTTCGCGCAGGTCGTCCTGCAAACGGAAGAGTCATATCGCCAATAAAACTCCCGACGTGCAGAGCTTTTTCGCTATAGCGTCTTCGGCGGGATGCCCTTCGGGCGATAAATGCGATCACGACGTTGTAAATAGTCCCATCGGCAAGCCCTTTACAAATGCGCCTCTGCGGGAGAGGCTTTCGCCCTTCACGAAACTTGACATAACTACGACAGGACAGAAAAATCTAGGATTCTAGAGTGGAGACCGGATATGAGCCAGAATAAAATCCCGCATCTTTTGGCGACTCCCGCCGCTGATTTCGCTTCACGGCGCGAATTCCTACGCATGACGGGTTCCGGTTTCGGGATGCTGGCGCTTGCAGGCCTTTTCGACACCGAGAACGCTCGCGCGGACGGCAAGGTTTTGAAAGCGACTTCCACCGCTCCCTCGCTCAATCCGATGGCGGCTCGTCCCGGGAATTTCCCTGCCAAAGCGAAACACGTCATCTGGCTCTTCATGAACGGGGGACCGAGTCAGGTCGATACCTGGGATTTCAAACCGGAACTTGAAAAGCACGACGGTCAAGAGTACAAAGGGTTCGACAAAAACACCGGGTTCTTTACGGACTCAGTCGGTCCCATCATGCGATCTCCTTTTCAGTTTCAAAAACACGGCAAATCCGGAACGTG
>JAYVOT010000943.1:0-3593 GCA_043757795.1 Chthonomonadaceae bacterium
TATGAACGTGTCCGGCTTCTCTATCTCCTGGCTCTTCCTTGGCGTCTTCTTTTTTCCGATCACCTGGTTTCTCTCGGCATACTTCATTAAAGAGTCCGACAAAATCGAAGCCTCTACAGCGAATGAGAGCGCGAAAGGGGACTCGCAATGATTTCCATTCCCTTCGTATTCATTCTGCTCATGATCGTTGCAACCATCGGACTTGGCGTCTATGCGACAAACAAATCCAGTTCCGCCTCGGACTTTTTCGTAGCGGGGCGCAGCGTCAGCGTGTTTTGGAACGCCTCCGCAATCTCCGGGGAGTATCTGTCCGCGGCCTCTTTCATGGGCATCGCCGGTCTTGTCATGAAGTCCGGCTATGACGCCCTCTGGTATCCGGTTGGGTACGCGACAGGCTATCTGTTCCTCTTGCTTTTCATCGCCGGTCCCCTGCGTCGCTTCGGAGCCTACACCATCCCGGATTTTGCCGAGGGTCGCTTTGATAGTCCGTTGTTTCGCAAAATCGCCGTCATCTTCGTTCTATTCATAGGGCTGTTCTACACGATGCCCCAAATGAAGGGCGCTGGAACAGTTATGACTTCCATCCTCGGTTGGCCCTACTGGGCGGGGATCGTCGTTGTGGGCGTCGTCATCACTTACAACGTCGCGAAAGGCGGCATGAAGGGCATCACATTTGTTCAGGCTTTTCAATATTGGGCGAAGATGTTCGCTATTTCAGTACCCGTCTTCATTCTGTTCGCAGTATTCGGAAGCTACGGAAACAACCTCGGAGTGATTCTGGAGGAGCCGAACACGGTTCCGACCGTCAAAACCGCCACAGAAATAAAGTTCAAGGGAAAGCGGGATTATCCAGGGAACGTCGCAGCCTTTTCGACTATTGGACCCTCTACTCTGACGTTTCCGAATGGGGCGAAGATCATGAAGATTTCGCCCGTGCGAAAGGCGCTTCCCGGCGAAGATCCAATTCCGGAGTCGGTCGCTCCCGCTTTCAACGGAACGTTGGACGACGCAGAGAAAACGAAAGTCGTCGTCTTTCAACCGGGCGAGAGCTATACGGTAAAACCCTATGTTGTCACGAAAAACCATGAAATCGTTAAGAAAGACGGGAAAGCGGTTCGAACCGCGCCGAAAATCGAATTTGCTGAGAAGACGCTAGGCATACTATCGATTAATTCTCCGGTTCCCAACTCGCCGCCTAACCAGAAGTGGAGCGAGCCGTTCGGCGCGCTTACAAGCAAATACCAGAACCCGTTGCTCTACACCTACTCGCTCATCATCGCGTTAGTATGCGGAACCGCCGGATTGCCTCATATCCTTGTGCGTTTTTATACGAACCCGGACGGGCGTTCAGCAAAGCGCACTACTCTCTGGGTGATGGTGTTGATCGGGGCGTTTTATCTGTTTCCTGCAATGTGGGGCGTCCTCGGTCGCAACTTCCTGCCCTCGCTCTACGTGAACAATACGACTGATCGCGTGGTAATAGAGTTGCCGTTGATTCTAAGCCATCCCCTCCTCGGCAAAATCTTGAGCGGGATCACCTGCGCCGGAGCTTTCGCCGCCTTCATGTCGACTTTCTCCGGTCTGCTCGTGAGCATGTCCGGAGCTTTAGCGCATGATGTCTACGGCAAAATCATCAAACCGAACGCGAAACCTGAAGAACTCCTTAAGGCGTTCAAATACGCTGCAGTGATCTTCGGCGCCATCTCGATTCTGTTGGGGTTGACCATTGAGACATTCGACATCGCAATGTTGGTCAATTGGGCGTTCGCGATCGCAGCGGCCTCCTACTTTCCCTTGTTGCTATTGGGAGCCTGGTGGCGCGGTCTCACCATGAAAGGTGCGGCGGCGGGGATGCTAGCCGGGGGACTTCTCTCGCTGACAGCGATCATCTGCAATATGCTCATCGACAAAAAAATACTTCAAATTGAAGTATCGCCGCTTATCCATACGCTCATCGAACAGCCCGCTATCTGGGGCGTGCCGTTAGCTCTCATCACAATGTTCGTCGTCTCGAAAATGACCGCCGGCTCCATTCCGGCGGATGTGGACACGAAGATGCTTCGTCTTCACGCGCCGGAAGAGATGGGGCTGTCTAAAAACTATATTGAGAATTAGAGGAAGACGGGCGTTTTGGTTTTGCGCCCCTTGCGTTGGGAGCCGCGTCGGTTTTGGGGGCGACGTGCAGAGCCGGGGGCATAATCCCAAAATTGGGGGCGGCGTTTCAGCGTCGGGCGCGCTTTAGCAAGCCTCCAAATTTCAAATCTCAAAATCTCTAGCTTAACGTCTATGTCCCAAACACCGTTTTCAATAGGAGCGCAGAATTCTTTTGGCTGACTTTGACGAAGTTGAACCGGGGAAAAGATCAAGGATCGCAAGCTTATTAATCCGCTGGTTTCGTGAACACAAGCGCGATTTGCCCTGGCGAGGCGCTACGCCCTATGCGGTTTGGGTCTCGGAAATCATGTTGCAGCAGACTCAGGTCGCGACAGTAATCCCCTATTTTAATCGATTCTTAACGAGGTTTCCTAGCGTAGAAACGCTAGCTGAGGCGCAAATTGACGACGTTCTGCATTTTTGGGCGGGGCTGGGATACTACGCGCGCGCGCGAAATCTGCATCGAGCAGCGCAAATAGTTGTTGAATCCTATTCCGGATGCATTCCGATAGAACCCGCTGAACTATTGAGCTTGCCGGGTATCGGTCGATATACCGCAGGCGCGATTCTCTCTATTGCTTACGATCTCCCCCAACCTATCTTGGACGGGAACGTGATAAGAGTTTTGTCGCGCCTCTTCGGAGTCAAGGGCGATCCGACATCACGCGAAAATCAGAGAACATTATGGGGATTAGCGACCCGACTCGTTCCCGAAGAATCGCCGGGAGACTTCAATCAAGGACTGATGGAATTGGGGGCGATTCTTTGCGAACCGGCGGAACCGAAGTGTGAACGTTGCCCCCTCCTTGAGGAGTGTTTCGCCGGAAACAGCCTCGAACCCAACGCCCTTCCTGAGACTCCCCCCGGTAGAAAAACTGTTAAAATCACTCAGTCAAGCGGAATTCTTCTTAATGACCGCGGAGAGGCATTGGTCGTTCAACGCCCGTTGCATGGGCTTTGGGGAGGATTATGGGAGTTCCCGCGAGTCACGCATTTTCCGGGAGAGTTGCCGAATGAAGCGGCGGTACGCGCTCTAAGCGAGTTTGCCGACCAAAACGTCGTTGCGTGCGGCAGCGTGGGCACGGTGTCGCACAGCGTTACGCATCATAGAATTGCTTTACACGGTATCTTGCTCAAGCCCCAATTCGACTCCAGACCGATTTTCCTCAGTTTCCACACTGTTTACGCTTGGGTACAACCAATCGAGTTGAACCGATTAGCCCTTGCCGCCTCGCAAATTGTTCTAAAAAATCAACTAATCGAATCGCTTTCGCAATTGAATCCGGGACAAATCACGCTCGGTTTTGAAGATTAAAGTGAGCTTGTTTTTAATGTGTGAGGCAGTTTTGAACTCGAAAAAAAAGAGCCAGCCCCCGGCTATTTCAAGTCGGGGAATATGGCGATTTTTTTGGACATTCATTTGTCCTGCCGGTATTTTG
>JAYVOT010000944.1:0-3590 GCA_043757795.1 Chthonomonadaceae bacterium
CTGATCGCAAAGCATGAATAAGACGGCATTGGCTTCGCCTTTCGTCTCCTCTAAAACCGCATCCAAACCGACTCTTATGGAACTGCCCATTCCCTCAACCCACTTTTGATTTTCAACGACGCGCACGGAGAGACCCGCCAACTCTGGTTTGATAAGGTCTCGATTTGCTCCCAAAACGACGATTACCGGACTGCACTCGGACGAAATCGCCGCAGATGCGGCGCGACGGATGAGGGAGGCGCCTGCAAATTGAACCAGTTGCTTCGGCTGTCCAAATCGCGAAGATTCGCCTGCCGCCAGTAGGACGATGGCAACTTGCTTCATTCCGAATCCTGCAAAACGGAATGTTGGGAAATTGCTGAATGCGATTTAGCCGGGATGTGAATTGAGCCGACTCTGTGACGCAAGAAACCGCCGTACCTTTCGCTGAAGACCGCCTGAATTTCGGATAGGATGGCGAGCGCTATGCCCTCCGAAGGCTCCGCGCCGATATCCAGACCGGCGGGACTGTACAGTTTTCGTAGGAATCGGTCATCGAAATGAACCTCCGACTCTCTCAATTCCCGTTGAATTTTCTCGCCGCGCTCGCGCGGACCCACCAATCCGAGGTAGCGAACAGGGGAGGAAAGAAGCGAAGCCAGAATCGTTTTGTCCTGTTCATAGTTGTGAGTCATAATTACTACTGCCGAACGAGCATCCAATATGCGAAGTTCGAAAGCGTGATCGGGATAAGAGCCATGCAGCAGTTTTGCTCCGGGAAATCTTTCCGGGGTCAGCAGAGCCTTTCTATGATCGACCACCATCGTTTGCCAGCCAAGCGCCGTCGCCATCTCGATGAGAGGAAGCGCGTCTTGGCCTGCCCCGCAAAGGGTGAGAGCGATCGGCGGCTCTATCGGCTCCAGGAGAACGTTCACCGCGCATTCCCGGCGATTTTTGTCAGGAACGTATGTTTTGGAACATGCGCGACCGGTTTTCAGGACTTGATTCAACTCCGCCAGAAGCTCGCATGAGAGAGTCGAGTCAGCGAGATCGCCCTCGACAACTCCGTTGTCGTGCAAAGTCATATAGTTTGAGATTCGGAACGAACCATGTTGAGACTGAAAGACCGTCGCCATCGCTGAGCTTCTTCTCTCTTTCAGGGCGGTGGAGAAGAGTCCAAGAGCGTTCTGAACGGAAGGCGATTTTGCCGGCTCGATGAGAATCCCGACTGCTCCTTTGCAACCAAGTTCTAAAATCAGGTCGCTATTCGAGATTTGACTGTCGTAAAGCACGAACTCAGGCACGCCGGATCGGATCGCTTTTACAGCGTGTGCGGCGACGTCGGATTCCAGGCAACCGCCGCTGATTGATCCGACTCGTTTGCCGTCCGGGAGGACAAGCATTCTTGCGCCATGCCTGCGGTAGGCGGATCCTTCCGCCATCGCGACTGTAGCGATCGCAAATTGAGAGGCGTTCGCAAGGGTAGAATTTAGAGTTTCGCAAGTTTGCAAAATGCATTGAATGTCTCTCATTGTTTGCCGATCGCTCATAAAATAGGTCTTCACTGATCCGCAACGCGAATATCCCATTCTACCCTTAAAAAGGGGAAGCGACTCATTGCAGGTTAAAGTATGCTGGGCGACGTATCATAATTTCAGCCAAAAATCAGATGCGCTCGCCCTGAACTTTCTCGCAACAATGGACGCAAAGTCAGGTCTAATCCGGTACAATTCGGGGAGAAGCGTTTGATTGCGCTCCGCTTACGAGTGCTCGCGCAACTCGCAGCCTCCGAATATCTCGAAATTGGAAGAAGGATGAATAGACACAATGAAGTTAAGAATACTTGGAGCGGCGTTTTCACTCCTCGCATGCACTGCTTTCGCCCTGACGCAATCCGCCCCGAAAGCCGCGCCTCACTTAAAAAAAGGCAAAAAGTCGCTGCTTGTCGTGACGGTGACCAAAGGTTTTCGACATAGCGACAGCATTCCGATCGCGGAACAAACCCTTGAGGAGCTGGGGAAAACCGGTAAGGGGTGGGAGACAGACTTCGTCCGAACGGATGACGAAATGAAGATGAAAATGACCGCTTCCGCGCTCAAAAAGTACGACGCGATCGTCTTTGCGAACACGACAGGCGAACTGCCTCTGCCGGATCCGCAAGCCTTTCTGGATTATATCAAAGCGGGACATGGATTTGCGGCGATGCACTCCGGCAGCGACACATTGCACAAGTGGCCCGGCTCTTCCTCGCCAGTATCGGAGTATATCGAGATGTTAGGGGGCGAGTTTCTAACTCACCACAGTCAGTGTGCAGTCATGGCGAAGATCGAAGACCCGGCGCACCCGGCATTGAAGTCTTTGGCGACACTCTCGAATGAGAAACTCACCGCTACTGAAGATTTGAAGGATAAAGAAGTTCGGGCGTCAACTGCGACAGACGGTAAAACATGGAAAGTTTTCGATGAAATCTATCTGCTCAAAAACAACGATCGGAAGAACTTGCATGTCCTTCTTTCGCTCGACGCCTACCCGAATGACGGCAGCTCTGAAGCGAATCATCCCGGCGAACACCTGCTCTCGTGGGTGAAATCTTACGGCAAAGGGCGCGTCTTCTACACGGAACTGGGCCACAGACCGGAAGTCTGGCGCGACCCCCTCTATCGCAATCACATCAAAGGCGGACTTGAGTTCGCTCTCGGACTGTCGAAGGGCAGCGTGACTCCCAACTGAATGGCTCAGTCGCGCTTTCAGTCTTGTTTTCAATTCGTCGCCAGAATAGTCAATATGATTATTCTGGCGTCAATTATTATTCTGCAATTCAGAAAGTTAGCGCTTCTGCTTGCATAGTTATGCAAACAAATAGTTATTTTGCATGTAAATGATTATGTAGCCAGAAACAGATTTATAATAATGCTCAAATCAGTTGACTCTATGCTCAAGGTAGGCTAGAATATAAACGTGCCACTCAATGCATTGCAGATCGGAATTAAACTATTTTTTGCTTCATGTCATTTTTGTTCAGGAGGCTTTGAATGAATATTGGATTTAAGTCACCCCCTCGCATATATTTATTTTATAAATATAGCTACACTTCTAGGTGAGCAATTAGTCTCGCTAAATATACCTCAACTCTCACTCCATCCGGCATTGATTGCCCTTCCCATTTTGCTGTTTTTTCTGCCGATGTCCCCGGCTCAGGGTCAGGGTGGATATGGGATTCCATCTGCTGCTACTGGGGGAGGATTCTCTATCAACGGTGGGGCCCTGCAGTCTTACGGCGGCGGAACAAGCTCCACTGCTCGATCTGGCGGGGGCACCGCCTACTCAACTCCCACTAGTTTCAACCCAGTAAGAATGTCTGCTGCAACCGTCTCATGTGGAGGAACAGTTACTTTCGGCTCTGATTGGAATGGTCTACCAGGCGAAGACATTCCTGAGAATGCGGTCGTAGTAGTCACTTCAATTGCCAGTGTGACGGAATATCCAGGATCGCCACCTACCAGTTATTCCGTCGATAATGGGTATCAGGACGCAGAAACGCTTGTCACAAATTCGGACGGTAGTAAGACGCATACATCTTCCGGGACTCACTACGTTGTTAAAAACGGCAC
>JAYVOT010000945.1:0-3580 GCA_043757795.1 Chthonomonadaceae bacterium
AGTGGATTTTCGTCCGGTTTAGTCAAATTATCGCCTCTATCGAGCGCGAGTGAAAATCTTCCGTGTCAGATAGACTGACAAACAAAAGACTAAGTTCTCATTTACCGCCTCGTCGCTGTCGCATTTCAGTAATCGTCAATCTCTACAGCTTATTCTACCTCAATCAAGAGCGATGCAAAGCCCTTTGCATCGCCATTGAAATTCGCTGATCAAATACGACATGGCGGGAATAGGTAGAAGGCTAATTATAAAACCGTTTTAACTACTATCGCCTCCCCGGGGCGAAAACTTGCGCTATCCGGCAAGCGAGCGGTTCTATACGCTACGTTTAGCAATGCGAAGAGAGGGCACAATCCGAAGCCGATTCCGCAAAAAAGGAAAGTTCCCTGAACGCCGATCCATTTCAGCAGGAAACCGCTCATTGCGACGCCCACAGGCATGACTAGCGACGAGATCAGCCCCATGGACGCGTTGACGCGCCCCCTGAGTTCGTCCGGAGTTTCCGATTGAATCAGCGTGTTGAGCGGGATCGTAGCGGTCGGGATGGAGAGACCGGTAAAGAAATTCAAAATCGCGATCATTATCCACGAGGTAGAAAAACCCAGCGGAATGACCGTCAGCGCGCAAACGCCCATGCTCACGGAGTAGAGAACTCCAACTCTTCGCTCTTTCAAGCGAAAACAGAAGGCTGAGCCGAACATCATTCCCACAAAGAAAAAGATGTCCAAAATAGCCAGCAAACCTGGCGTGCCGTGCAGCTTGTTCTGGACAAGAACGATATAGGCGGGCATGAATGGAGCGATAAAGAAGTTCAGACCGAGATTCGCCAGCATTGCTGGTCCTAGGACGGGATGTTTGACAACGAAATCCAACCCTTCTCTGGTATCCCTCAAGACCGAATGGAACTCCTTGGCAGTTTCAGGTTTGAGTGAAGGCAACCGGAACATGAAAGCCGCCGATGCAAGCATCGCTGCCGCGTAAAAAGTGAACGCAGAGAGGTAGGCAAGGGCGGGATTTACGGCGAAGACAGCCTGCAAAAAGACCGCGCTCACCACTGTCCCAATGAGCGGCATCAAGTTTTCCATCGTCGAATTCATCGCATTCGCTTCGACCAGTCGATCCGGAGGGACGAGACTCGGAGTCAATGCGCCTCGCGCCGGGCGGGAGAAAACGCCAACGCTGCCCAACATAAACGCAAAAAAACAGATCGCCCAGAGAGCCGGTTTGGGGTGAAAGAGCAAAGTAACGATGAAGCCTGAGACGATGGCAGCGCTGAGAATGTCCGTCAAAACCAGAATCTTCCGCCTGTCGAAACGATCCGCAGCAGAACCTGCAAGCGGGGCAAGCAGGACATATGGCAACACTTCAAACGCTCCGACAGTTCCGACTGCTCCCGCGTCCTTTGTCAAAGCGAGCGCCATCCAGAGGAAGACGAGACGATAGAGCGAATCGCCAAGCTGTGCGATTAGTTGCCCGAACCACAACGTTCGATAGGCAGGGTATTGTAAAACGGTATTTGAGAAAGGGTTTTTCATTTCAATAGGTTTCAGAAATTTAAGGCCTGCGACCGAACCTCAAGATTCGACGGCGCGAAGCTAACTTAGAGCATAGCAAGCTCGTCGGGCTTTTCAAAGCCCGAAGAGCAGAACTGAAGCGCCTGGCTGAAAGGCGCTTCAGCGCCAGCCGCTCTGCGAACGGGATACCAATTTGTTTGTGATTGTCTCGCGTTCGGAAGACGCCTGTTTTATTGAGTCCCATGAATAAGTTCGCGGTCTCGGCGGCGTTCCGCCGTCTGTGCTTCGCACAGGAGAATCGCCTCCGGCGGTCTCGCGTCGGGAAGTCGTTTGCATTTTCCTGCCGGGGGTTATTATCCCCCGGCTCAGCGGACAATCATTGTGCGGCTCCTGCCTCAGTACTCCGGTCCAATGAGAGTGAAACTCGGCAGGCCGTCGAACAGGTCTGACAGAGCGAAATAGCAAGACATGTCGTGGATTGTCATTCGATCCGCTTCGGAGATTTCATCAATGCTCGGCGTTCCGAAGTAGCACTGCGAGAGCGCGCGAATGTCCATGCTGACCTGAGGTTTCTCTTCCGTTTTTTCGACTTTCACTGTGTGGTTTTCAAGTTCGACTTTCCAGATCCCGGCGTTCCAGTGGCAAGCCGAATCGGCGACTTCCAGCACGACGCTTCTGTAATTTTTCGACTTGTGCGGGCTAAGCTCAATCGCTTCGAGAGCTTTCTTCACGTCGATTATTCGCACCATTTGCGAGGGACGAAGCTTTGTTTCAAGATCCCAATGATACATTCGAGACCAGAGCGTGTCATTTGCCGGCGCCGTCCACTTCCACTTCTTGACCTGCATCTCCATACGTCGCATTAATCCTAAGAGTCCTGCTTGAGCGCGAGTAGTAAGAACGATAAAGTCTCTTACTCGGATAGAAGCTTCTTTTCCCTCGTCGTTATAGGAAAAGTATCCCTCTATTTTGCCCTCAAATTTGTAGATATAGGTATAGGTATATCGTTTTGGCGCATCATCCAGCACCCAGTTCCAATGTTTTTCAGATCTATGGAGCATCCCCCGATAGTTCGCAGCGAACTCTGCATAACAAGCCTCGATCCCAGATCGATCCTCATTCGTCGCCGCAAAGACGAAGTCCGTCTCTTTGGACGACTTCAAAATCTTGGAAGGGAGCTCGTATTCGCGTTGCAAGCCCGCCCATTCGAAGCCGAGCTTTTGGTAGAACTCCCAATTAAAGCAGGTGAGAGCCGTCAAGTAGTGTCCCGCTTCTCGCATCTTCTCATAACAGAGCTTCACTCCCAGATTTGCGTAACCTTTGCCTCTCCCCGCCGGAAGGGTCGCCACTCCCGAGAAGACGCTGATCGGAACGAGCCGCTCCCCGAAATACTGTTGGTGATCCGTTAAATTGAAGGCGGCTTGAAGCCCGGCATCGTCGTAGATACCATACATCTTGCTTCGCTCCGACAACGTCTTATCCCAAGCTTCCTGCCATTCGGACTTGATTTGCCCGCTTTCAAAGGCTTGCGACCAGAGGTATTTCGATTGAGTCGCTTCAAGCGGGTCGAGTAGTCTGAACTCCATTGTCATCTCCTAAAATTAATCAAACTTTGTGCGATTGCTTTTGCCATTTTTCATAGATGTCCGCGATGATCTCATCTATGGGAGCGCGGTGAGTCTCAACATCCGAGAGCTTGGACTGCGCGGCCGCCTGTTCGAGCAGTTCCGCTATATTCGTTTTTGAGGCGTCAAAGCTATACTCGTGCTTTCGTCCTTCACTACTGACAGGTATCGCGCCGGAAAGTTTGGGCGCAACTTCGCTTTCCGTTTCAAGAGTTAAAACTCTCCGATCCGCAAACTCCCGGCGGAGCTGCGAAAACTCGCCGTCGAAAGCCAACTCTCCTTTGTGAACCATCACGATGCGTCCGGCAAGCTCTTCCAACTCGTTCATGTCATGGCTAGTCACCATCACCGTCATTTTGCGCTCTCTGTTCAACTCTCGGATGTACTGCAGGATGTTGCGCTTTGCGAGCACGTCCAACCCGAGCGAAGGTTCGTCGAGGA
>JAYVOT010000946.1:0-3579 GCA_043757795.1 Chthonomonadaceae bacterium
TTTCGAGTGCTTAAGTAGGAGGAAACTATCGCTACTGAGGATGGTGTTAAATTACTAGCAAATCCAATGGCAGGTATGGATTCTCAATTTGAACTTCCAGTCGATTTTTAATGGCAAGAGCCGACATTCCCAACGCTGGCAAACACACCAAACCTCCAACCTCTTGACTTAATCTCCCATTCCTTGCTTGATTCTCATGTGATTCCAATAACTGGGTCAGCAACGAATTAAAATCCTTTTCTCTCCGATTCATCAAGGCGACAAGCAAACGAGTGTGCAATACATATTCTAGATGAAAACTCTGCGTTTGATCTCTGTACTGTAGAATATTCGCGTTTGCATTCGTCTTCGCCTCCATATATTTCTCAGAGACGAAGTCGAACAAAGAGACAATATAGCCCATTACAACTGCCTCGACCTCAAAAACGCCGTTGTTATAATGACCAGTCGCATAGGTTTTAAGTTTCGCGAGATAGCTCGCTTGATTCCAATCGCCAAGAACCATTGCCACATACAATGCATTTAGATTTAGAATAGGCGTTGCATCAAGGCTTACGGGCTGGAGTTCCAACAATTCGGAAGATCGTGTCAAATAGTTTCCTAGATAATTCTGTACGACATCCCCTGGCAATCCGAGAGCGATCGCTGTGAATCCAACAGTCATCGCTTCATATTGCAACGTCTCTAGAATTCGACCTCGAAATTCAGAAGAGTTTTCTTCATTCAAAAGAAGTTCGTGGTCTCTGATGGCAGAACTCTGACTGTCGAATATGTTTTGCAAGTGGCCTAAATCAAAATCATTGAGCTGATTCATTCATCTGCCTGCCGTTTTTTGACTTGTACTTCCTGATAACATGATTTTTATCTGGAGGATAGATTCGAATATGCGCTGTTTCCCGCTCCTCTCCTGCGTTGTTCGGTGTATGGAAAAGTTCAAAACGCACTGGAGGATCCCCTTTCAATATAGCTTCCAAGATTTTTCTTGCCATTTCCCGTTCCTTATCGTTGGCAGTTGTGCTCATCAATGTCGCCCTAGCGCTTTCTCTCACCCACCCGATTGTGCCTTGTTTATACTTGTTCCCCTTCTCATCGTTGAAACCTTCCCCCAAAGTATCTTCTGGCTGGAACCCGTTGTATCCTCCTTTCGCTTCGCCAATGACGATTGCACCGTCTTTTGGGTCGCGATATACTGCATCGAAACCCTGGGGGCGTTTGCTTGCCTGTGACGGGCTCAGTATCGATTCATATCCCAATCCTTCCTCGGGTTGCATTGTGGCGATTTCGTGCATCGCCTCTTCGCCGTTTATTTCGGGTGTCAGCGTTCTTAAAACTGATTGAATTTTGCCGGGTGTTTTTCCAATAGATGGATTTGGTATAACGCATGGTAGTATCTTTGAAATAGCGCTTTTTGGAGCCGATTTCGATTTTACAACAGCATTTTTCGCCAATGCCGCAGCGCGTATATGAACTTTCTGCATTCTGCTAAGCTTATTTAGTTTTGCAGACAGAGCGACAACTCGACTACCTAGATTTCCCAATTTTTTGTTCACTCGAGCTTTACTCGAAGAACTGGAATGATTAATCAGAGGTATCAATGAAATCAAAGACATTCCATTTCTTATGAAATGATTGTGATAGTTCGTCAAACTCATGCTGGACACATCGCCGGGCTTTGTGAAGTTGGGAAGATTCGATGCATCAATCCCAGCTTTTTTCAGTTCACTGGCAAGTTCCTGCTGTGCTTCCGCCAGTTCTCTGGCCATTTGGATTTCTTTTTGCGACAGCGCGTTTATTAACATCAGTTAGATTCCTCATCGAAACCGAACCATGCGTCAGCATCATACCGCCGTTCCGCTTCCTCCCAAACCTCCTCCGGAGTTCGCTCTACTAGCACGTCCATTTTGTCTTCCGGGGCGATATGCCTACTATTTAGAACAGCCTGAATAAACGAATGCTCGTCCCAATTGGGAGCTATCTCGAACATGAGCGCCACAAATGCTGTCAGATTGGATTCCCATGTCATGCCGTAACGACGGGCTCGGGCGATTCCTGTTCGCACCATTGGCAAGAGCATTTCGTCTGTCAAATCTTCCACAGCCTCTTCATGATGTTCATGAAGATGAGAAATCAGACGAGACTCGAAAGCGATCTCGGCTTGCGGGAAGAAGACATCCATCTGAGCCTGTCGAATTGGGATCGGTTGCTGAACTTGCGATGCAGAATTCGCCATAGCCACCCCGACCTTTTTTGCATGATCTGCACGTGAAAAACTCTGCATCTGTGAAGGATCGTCCGGAGAGCAAATTAGAAACGCCTCGACTTTGCCATAGTATTGCTTCAGTTCCATCGGGTTGCAGGTCGGCAAAAAATTTGCCAACACGCGCGGGTCGTAGAATCGAAAGTGCATCTCGCCGCCCTGTGGGTCTTGAACCAGTAGAAATTGACGAAAATGTCGGCGCATTTCCTCCAGACTCTGGTTCGGAGCAAAAACGAACACCCCCCACGGCGTTTCCCACAGAACCTGCCGAATCCAATCCAGAATTTCCACGTCCACTTGAAAAAGATAGGGCGCAAACATGACAAATTGCAGTTCTGAAACTCCGCTATAGAGCGAGACAGCCCGATCTGAGCCGCATTTCTGCCACATCGCAGGAACTTCAGGCGAGTCGCAAGCGTCGATCAGCACGAACAGCGAATGTTGTTCCGCCATTTCGTACAATTCATCAGCGCTACGATTCCCGTTTTCTAGCCAAGTCATACCAATGGCAGTCATTTTTCATCGCATTTCGTTTTTGTGAACGGCGCTCCGGCTTCTTTTGCTGCCGACATCGTTGCAGATGAGGCGCTCGAACCGCTCATGCCCAACAGCACTGTGAGGCTACCCATGAGTATCGGATTCATGGGCCCAAGCGCCAGACCCGGTTTCTCAACCACGATATCGCCCTGTTCGCACGCCATCTGATTGTTGATCAGCACCGTCGGGTTGCCGATCAGTACGCTGCCTACACCGTCCGGCAATGCCTCGCAAACGTGCTGATCTACCATTGCCCGCCACGCCGGGCGATTCTCAATCAAGACATCAGGGCTACCTGGGCCCGGACTCAGAGGGGAACCATGCGTTGTCTGATCTCCCACGCGGCCGGCCGGTTTTCCCATTGGTCTTACGCTCCTTTCCCAGATACCTCGGGATACGACGTCTGCATCTGACGTACTGCCGTCTCTAGCAACGATCGGGCAGGGCTATGTCCAGTTGCTGAAATCCCCCGCCTATTTCTTATCGCCCTTGTGAGGACTATTCGCTTTGTTTTTCCGAGAAGATTGGTAATCTTCTATATCTTTGTCGTCCACAATCATGAAAGTTGCGACGAATTTAGACCAATCACTTAGCGGGCTGCCCTGAATTTCAGCCCCGATCGCCTCCACTCCTTTTGTCAGAGACTCGGTTCCTCTTGTTGTGGAATTGATAACCTGGCTCCAATCGTACTGCTTGCGAGTGACTATGGCGATCAGAGTTTCCTGCCCTTTAGGAGGCCAGACTTTCAAATCCACTTTGGACTGTCCTCGTTGCATATGGTTCTG
>JAYVOT010000947.1:0-3578 GCA_043757795.1 Chthonomonadaceae bacterium
AGGCATAATCGCTTTTGGACTGGCTTCGGCAGCCGTCACCAATTCGATTCGATCCTCTCGCACTTTGCACCCGAAATCCGGATTGAAGATTGTTGTTCCCGGCAAAGACGGGGACGGATTTCTGCTCTTCAACGGGTGGAAAGTGACCCCGGCAGGGCGTCACATCAAAACAGGCGATTTTCTCATGGGCGGCGCTTTCAGCCCGGACGGCAAAACCTATGCTATTGTGAACGCCGGATACAACTCGCACCGACTGCATATTATAGATGCCGAGTCCGAAAAGGAAGTCGCGACGCTCCCCATCTCACGAACCTGGAACGGCATAGCTTGGGGAAAAGACAGCGACAAGCTCTACCTTTCCGGGGGTATCAGCAATCCTCGCAATGACGTCCATGTGTTTGAAAGGTCATCGGAGGGGACTTGGAAACAAGTCGAAGGACTGAAACTGACCGGCGCCGACTCCAAAAACACTGCGATCTCCGGTCTGGCGCTTTCAAAAGACGGCAAGACTCTCTTCGTTCTCAATATCTCGGACAACCGCCTCTATTCTCTAGATATTGCTACCGGAAAGACGCTCTCGAAAATTGAAACCGGAGATCACCCTTTCGCATGCGCTCTCGCCGCAGACGGCGTTCATCTTGGAGTTTCAAATCTCGGTGGCAGCGATGTCGCAGTCATTAACGTACAAGTCCCTGAAACGCTTTCCGTCGTCACGCGCCTCCGTTCAGGCTCGCACCCGAACGCTTTCGCGCTTTCAAACGACAATAGAGTTTTTGTCGCCTGTTCAAACGACGATGAAGCGGATGTTTTTGATGCGACCACCGGCGAACTGATTGAAAAGATAAAGACCGCGCTCACATCGAAATCGCCCGAAGGCAGCTCTCCGAACGCAATCGCTATTTCGCCGGACTCCTCCACCCTCTACGTAACGAACGCGGACAACAACGACGTCTGCGTCATTGACGTCTCTAAAAAAGGCGAATCCAGCGTGAAGGGGTTCATTCCTACAGGATGGTACCCCACCTCTTTGGCGATCACCCCTGACGGAAAAAAGCTCATCGTCGGCACTGGAAAAGGAACTGGAACCTCCGCTACCGGCGTCTCAAAACCTATCAGCTCCGATCATGTCAACGGCTTTAAGCACATGGGGACGACTCTTTCAGGTCTCCTGTCTTTTGTCGATATCCCGAATGAGGCGAAACTTGCGACGTACACGGCCCAAGTCAAAGCTAATACGCCCTATCTCGACGAACAGTTGGTTGGAGTGAAAAGCGAAACACCCACTGCAATTCCTGAAAAGGTCGGCGGCAAATCGCCCATCAAACATGTGTTGTACATCATCAAAGAGAATCGGACATACGATCAGGTTTTTGGAGACCTACCTAGAGGAAATGGCGACCCTGAGCTATGTCTGTTCGGGCGCGACGTGACTCCCAACCATCACGCGCTATCGGAAGAGTTCGTCACTCTGGACAATCTTTACTGTTCCGGAGAAGTCTCGGCAGACGGTCATCCCTGGAGCGCTTCCGCCATCGCAACGGATTTTGTTCAGAAAACGTGGGTTCTCTCTTACTCAGCTAAAGGCTCAATTCCCGGAGGCGACAGCGTTGTCGCGCCAAGAAACGGTTTTATCTGGGACGAATGCAAGAGAAAGAAGCTCACCTACCGCTCTTACGGCGAATACGTCACAGCGGTCAATAGTGAAAACGCCCCGGAAAAATCCGTCACCGGAACGACAGGCTTAAAAGGTCATGTAAGCGAAACTTGGGAAGGTATTGGAAGGATGACGAGCGCACCGCCGATGCGAGACACGGACAGGGCGGACGCTTTCATCGCCGAATTCAACGCCTATGAGAAGAAAGGAACGCTTCCGCAGTTCATGATAATGTCTCTGGGAGAGGACCATACGCGCGGGACGGCGGTCGGAGCGTTCACGCCCAGAGCGGCAGTCGCCTCCAACGATCAAGCTCTTGGAAAAATAGTCGATGTTGTTTCGCACAGCAAATACTGGAAAGAGACCGCAATTTTCGTGATCGAGGACGACGCGCAAAACGGACCGGATCATGTCGATTCGCATCGCACTGTCGGACTCGTGATAAGTCCGTACACGAAACGCGGGGTCGTAGACAGCACGATGTATCAAACGACCTCTTTCTTGCGCACGATGGAGTTGATCCTCGGATTGGAGCCGTTGTCACAGTACGACGCCTCCGCCACGCCTCTTTTCAAAAGCTTTACAAACCGCGCTAACACGACTCCCTACAAGCTGATCGCTCCTCGAATAGACATTGCTGCGAAGAACAAACCCAACGATATCGGGGCGAGAGAGTCCTCTAAACTCGACTTTAGCTCCTACGACAAAGCGGATGAACAGGTTCTCAACAGGATACTTTGGGAGAGCGTCAAGGGCAAGCGGGCGCAGATGCCTGCACCAAAACACAATGTAATATTGTCTTCCCGGAAACCTGCGAAAGAGGATGATTAGTCGAGTTCATTAATACGAAGTTTATGAGTGAAGTCATGAACTTCCATCTTCCCACGAGCTTGTGAAGCTGTCTTCCCCTCCAAAGGGGTGATAGCGAGAACTTCCACCCGTCTGGATCGTAAACGGCGCCTCGCGTCTTCCGTCCGCTGGAAGGATGGCGCGAAGCGCCTCGCAACCGGGTTTTTCAAAACCTGGCTTTGCTTGTCGTAAGGATACGTAACGCTTTGATACGTCCCAACGTTCTTTGCAATAGCCTCAAAGACGTATATCTGCAATCTGAAGCATTCTTAGAAAACTGTGGCAAAATATGCTATTATTATGTCAAGAGTTCAATAGTAATTTTTTTATGAAACTATCGACTTTCGACTTGACAAATAGCATGTTTTCTGCCAGTATATCTTCCCCGATTCACGCAGATGTGCCTCGGATTCAGCCTCTCCAACCATCCTATACCCCGATTCTGAACTGAGCGGCTATGGTTCCAACATCGTGTGAATACCCGAATCGACTCTCCGGCGTTTGATTTCGATTTTTTTCAGTCATTCACAACAACCCATTTTCAAGAGTTATTGTATCGCCCGGAATCGTCCTTTAAAACGATCCGCATTAGCGAGGAGAAGCGCATCATTGGAAATCCCATCCTATGGAAAACCCGGTCAACTGCCTGCAGCAGAAGGACTCTACAGTCCCGAGCAGGAGCACGACGCCTGCGGAGTCGGTTTTGTCGCACACATCAAAGGGATCAAATCTCATTCGATTATTGAAAAAGCGGTAGATGTGTTGAAAAACCTTGCCCACCGCGGAGCGACAGGCAGCGATCCTGAGACCGGAGACGGGGCGGGAATATTGATTCAGATTCCTGACGCTTTTTATCGCGAACAGCTTGCCCTCCACGAAATCGATCTTCCTCCTGTCGGCGAATACGGAGTGGGAATGCTCTTCTTGCCAACTGATCCAAATGAAAGAGCGATCTATGAGGCGATAGTGGAAGACGTCATTCGTGAAGAGGGACAAACAGTAATCGGCTGGCGAGATGTCCCGGTCGACAGCAGGAACGTTGGGAGGCTGGCAAGAAGCGTGGAACCCGCGGTTC
>JAYVOT010000948.1:0-3575 GCA_043757795.1 Chthonomonadaceae bacterium
CAAGCCACGGGCACTGGGAGGCAGCATAGAAAGTGCGTTAATTGATACGTGACTCCTTAGGCAGGACTTCAGTCCCCTTAACCGTGGGTTGATGGTGTAGTTCCACTCTGGATGGAAGAGGGAGCGTTCAATTCAATAGAATGGAGGAGCGCCCCGCCCCGATCCGAAGTTGCTGCCCTACCGTCGTCCAAGTCGCTCCAGTCAAGTCCGACTGCTGCTCCACAAGTTCCCCGGCTGAGCAAGCGACTCCGCAGGGATACCATGTCCACTGGTTCTGAAGGTAGTCTTTCCTCCAGCGTCTTCCGCCGTCATACCCGTACCCGTACTCATAGGCGGTCGTGATCGTGCCGCCGGTGTTGCGCTTGATCCGGACGAGTCTGCCCTCCTCGTCATACTCCAGCAGCCGGGTGTAGCCGGGACCTTACCTAAATTTGTTCGGAAATACATATATCATTCCGTTATAATAAAAGCTATATTGCGAACAATTGTTACTCCATTTCACCTCTCTCGGTTCATGAAGTCCGTTTTCATTTTCTCGAATTTTTATGCTCGCGAGCAACTCAGCTTTGTCATCTTTTTTTGTCCCAATCCATAGTTTTCTAGTTATCCATACATTCTGATCAATTTTGAAATTACTGTTTGCCCACCTCATTATTGGAGTGATCTTATTTTCCGTGAGCCAAATACAATAGTTAGAACTCTCAGCTTTCTCTACCACTCTCTCTCCTTTAGGAACAAATAAAGGATATTTGTCTGGTTGATTTGACTTCCGAAATGAGTTGATTGAGGTTGAAAGAGAGGTAAGAACTTGTTTTTCTATCTCAGGCATTCTAGCCTTTATTTCCACTCTTTTTTCTGACGGGATAGGTTCGATTTTCTTTGATACATTGTTCTCGATATTGTAATAATCAAAAAAATCACGCTCATTTGGGATGATAATCTCATTTTTCGATAACCAAAAGTATCCTGACTCAGCGTCCTTCATTTCAAATGATTGTGAGTATCCGTTGATCCCTTGATTAGAAAAGCAAACAAAGCAAATACAACACAAGCAAAATATAATGCAAATCAAGATGCAAAATTTTTTATTTTTGTTTCGAATCATCATTAGAATACTCCGCATTCGTTCGTATCAACTGGAAAAGTCTTCTTCCAGGGCTAGTGCATCTAAATTCAATTCAGCAAATGCCAACAAATATCAACAGTTAAAACTCATTCCTTTTCTCTATCGAAAATGCCCGTTGAAATAGGTCTGTAGGCAACCATATATTGGGGTATGTCTATCAATTTTATTGGCTGATGAGATGCAAAGGTCAAAAAATTTAGATGCGCTAGCCCTGGTCTTCTTCTCCTTGAATGCATTGAGGAGAAGAAGACTTGCAATCACTAAATTGCCTTTAGAAAGTAGCAGTGTTCTTTTTGTTTTTGAAATTGCATTTGCCAGGTGGTTGAAACTTGGGGTTTCCATCACAAGCAGTGTAACAACATTCAAGGAAGTTTTTGATTGCCCCAGCTGAACCAATTACACTTCCAGCGTCTAGACAATCCTTAAGACAACCTTTTATGTAGTCCTCTTGTCCCCTACCATCTTTGAGGCATTTCTGCAGGCACTGCAATGCTTTCTTAGTTCCGCCTTTTCCTTTCCCCTTGATCCAGCCTATCACTTTTTCATCACAACAGTCTTGACAAATAGTCGGGTCACCGCCACTTTTTTGTCGTGAACATGCTGAATCATTTTTCTCGCACATGGCATAAATAGCAAGATCACGATCCGCTATAATAAAACAGTTCGCAATCATGCCCTCTTCCGCCTGATAATGATCTCCATTCCGCCAAGGAGTAGCCGCAGTCCCGGAAGTGAACCGGGTGGCGCTGAAGGCGTCGTAGAGATTGCTCGAGATGATCGTTCCACTTGAGTTCGTGATGACTCCCGCCGCGCCGCTCAAATCGAAATGATGCGTCTCTCCGCCCCTCGTGATGATCTGGCTCGAACACCGGCTACCCACCCTGAGGTAGCTCGCAACCGTCGTCCAGGTCGCGCCAGTCAAGTCAGACTGCTGCTCCACCAGTTCCCCGGCTGAGCAAGCGACCCCGCAGGGATACCAAGTCCACTGGTTCTGAAGATAGTCTTTCCGCCAGCGTCTTCCCCCGTCGTAGCCGTATCCGTATTTGTAAGCGGTCGTGATCGTGCCGCCGGTGTTGCGCTTGATCCGGACGAGCCTGCCCTCCTCGTCATACTCCAGCAACCGGGTGTAGCCGGGACCGGGGTAGCTTGCCAGCGTGCCATCGGCGTTCCAGACATAGTTCTCGGTCAGGCTCGTGGCGCTATCGACTACCTGCTGAAGCCGACCTGCGCCGTCATAAGAGTAAGCTCCGTTGTGGGTCGTCACGCCGTTCGTGATGACCAGCGCGCTCAGCCTGCGTCCCGCGTCATCATAGGTGTAGTTCCCTGAGTAGGGCTTCGTCCCGGTTCGGACTTCGCTGAGCAACCTGTCCGCGTTGTCGTAGGAGTAGGTCGTGACATCGTTGGAAGGAGTTTCGACGATCTGGCTCAGTCTTCCAGCGTTGTCATAGGTCGCGGCGTACCCTATGAGCAGAGTGTTGTTCGCTTTTTTGTGCGTCAGACCGGTGGCGCGTCCGCCGTTGTCATAAGCATAAGTCGCTATCACGCCGTTCGGGTAGGCGAGGGTTGCGATCTGACCTTTCGCGTTGTAGGTCAGCGAACCGGTTCCGTTCCCGTCCGTCACGCTCGATATCTGCCCGGCGCCGTCGAAGACGTTGGAGATCGTGCGTCCGCTCACGTCGGATTGCGAGAGAATGTTTCCGCTCGCGTCGTAGGTCGCGCTCGTGTTGCCCCTCGGATCGGAGAGCGAGAGCCTGCGGTTCCACAGGTCGTAGAGGAAGGAGCGAGAGCCGGTGGCGTCCGTCGCGGTTGTGAGATTGCCGTTCGCGTCGTAGCTCATGGAGACGCTGGTGCGTCCGCTCGTCGGGAAAGCCTGTTGAAGCAAGCGCCCCCAGGCGTCGTAGGCGTTGTTCGTTATTCTCCCGGTCGCGTCCGTGCGGGATGTCGGTTGCCCCGCCGTGTTGTAGGCGATGTTCGTGACATATTGAGACCCGCCGTTCGTCACCGTCACGCTCGTCTGGTTCGCGTTCGCGTCGTATCCGAAGCTAGCCGACCTGCCAGTCGAGTCGGTTGAGGAAGTCACAAGTCCGTTCGCGTTGTAGGCGGTCGTGGAGATTTTGCCACGCGGGTCTGTGACTGAAGTCATGTTGTCGGCGGCGCTGTAGGCGTAACTCGTCGTCCGGTTCAGCGGGTCTGTCGTCGAAGTGATCCGGGAGTTCGCATCATAGACGTTTGAGCTGGTGAAACCCAGCGCGTTCGTGTTTGAGAGCGAGTTCCCCTTCGTGTCGAAGGTCGAGGAGGAAGAAGTTCCGTCCGGGCCAGTGACCGAAGTGATGTTGTTCGAACTGTCGTAAGGTAAGAGTTCAGACTTGATGAGTGTCATAGACCATTTAAGCCAGCGGTCAGCGACAAATGAGATTGGGTTCTGACGTCAAGCAAGTATCATTAAAAA
>JAYVOT010000949.1:0-3566 GCA_043757795.1 Chthonomonadaceae bacterium
GTCCGAAGGACACACGGCGCGAAGCGCCACCTAGACCGTGACTTTAGTCATGGGATTCAAAAGCGAAAACATGCCGGGGGATATTCAACTCTCGAGAAAAGTCGTTGTGTCGTCAGGTCTGCGTAACATCAGTAACTAACGTTTCGTAGAAGCAAATGTTGGCCGGATCGTAGGCAAGCTCAAAACCGGGTAAGCAATAACAGTGAAGCTCCCAAGGTCGAATTTGGACTTCAGCGAACGCCTCTTGTTCAACACGATTTTGGATATTTAGGCGATTTAATTTCAAAATTAGCCTCATGCCAGGGGAATTCGGTCCTTGTTCAAGGCAAGGCGGATCGCTTCTCTCACTCTCATCATCTCGATATTCAAAAATCTTGGGTTTGCGCTGACTGAAACTCGAAGCGAGATGGAAGTGACATTGAATGAAGACGTTCCCATTGTGCAGGGCGCCGTTTTTAAATGACCGTCTTTAGAATTAAGCATCGACTCGCCGGCTTCATTTATGCATTCAGTGGCCGCTATGATGTCGGCATTGTAAGCAAGTTGAATCTCTATGAACTCCTCAACTGGATTTCGAGACAGGTTCGTTATCATTCCGATATCGCCGTTTGAAAATAGATATACCTTGCCGTTGAGGTCTTGAAGACGAGTGACCCGCATCTCCATCTCTTCCACTCTGCCAGTGACTTCGCCAATTTTGACATAGTCGCCAACCGAGAAAAGATCGTCCGCTATTATGAAAAACCCTGAGATCACATCTTTGACCAGTTTTTGCGCTCCGAAACCAATGGCGAGACCGACGACTCCCGCCGTCGTTATGAAAGGCATGATGTCAAATCCGAGCGCCTTAAAAAGTAGAATCCCGAAGACGAATCCCAGCACGTATTCCGCAACGCTTTTGAATAGTCCCTGAAGAGTCCTTAGTCTGCCGTGCCTTTCAAGACTGCCGCTCTCCGAATTCTCATGCTTCATAAGACGGTTGAGCAATCCCTCGACCGTTTTTCTGATTATTATCCTCAAAAAGAGGTAAGCCGCAATAATCAGAATAATTTGAAATAACGAGTGAAAGGTGGTTTCCGCGCTTCGTTGAACGAAATGCGTCCAGAAGGCTGGAGAAAAAGGGTTGGGAGGATGATTTTGGGGCTTCATAAAACTCCTCGGACGAAGATCGTTTTTTAATTGGTCAGGTTGTCGTCAAGACGCTATCGTATACAATTTTCCAATTGTTGACCTTTGCAGACAAAGATTCCTCCATATTATAACCTAATTGCGACTGCTCGACGGAATTTGATTTAGAGTGCAACTGTTTACACTCGCTTTTTCGTCGTCTTGACAGTTTCCCCGCGAATTGGGTACGCTGAAGCGACTTTAGAAATACTGAGAATATGGGAGATTGACACTGCATATGGAGTATCTGACCACTCACGATCTGGTCTGGATCAACAACAGCATTATCGGGACGCCTCAACCCTACCACTACTTCAACCTTGAAGCCTCGATGGCAGGGCAGTACAGCTACGGGCCGAGCGGGAACATACCTGAACAAGCTGCGACTTTGATGGAGAGACTCATCGGCAAGGCTCCATTTGAACAGGGCAACTTACGTACCGCTTACATCGCAACCCTTACTTTTCTTGCGGCGAACGGATATGCTTCGCAGGTTGAAGACAATGTCGCAGCGGAGATTGTTCGTTCCGTCTCAAACAGAACCAAAACACCTCTGCAAGCGGTCTCTGAATTGTCCTCTCTTGCTGAACAGAGCCTGGACGGAGGAATTTCTCTTCGTAAACTCATTTCTCACGTCTGCAATCGCCACTCGGAAGCTCTCAAGTCGCTTGCTGAGGCGGACTGACGCGTTGCTCGGCGGAGCAAACTCTCATTAGATTTGAATGGTTGAAACAAAATGTCTGAATTGACAGTTGCTTTAATAGGGTGTGAAGGGTTGGGGAGACTCCATCTGAACGCATGGAAGCCGCAGAGCGGAGTGCGTATCGCGGCAATCTGCGACACGCAAGGCGGGCGAGTTGCAGAGGTGGCGCGTTCTATCGAAGGAGTAGCCGCTTTCACGGATTATCGGGACGCCCTCAACTCGGAAC
This sequence comes from Chthonomonadaceae bacterium, assembly GCA_043757795.1. Taxonomy (GTDB): domain Bacteria; phylum Armatimonadota; class Chthonomonadetes; order Chthonomonadales; family Chthonomonadaceae; genus JAYVOT01. The sequence goes on from JAYVOT010000949.1 coordinate 2,097, forward strand.
AGTTCGATATAGTGGACGTGTGCCTTCCTTTAGATGACAGAGCCTCAGTGATCGAGTATGCCCTCAAATCCGGAGCGAACGTCATTTCGGAAACGCCTTTGTCTCTTTCACTGCAGGAGACTGAGCGTCTGAATGCGCTTGCCATCGCTCGCGAAAGACTTTTGATGCCCTGTCTCGTCCACCGCTTTCATCCGCCGGCCCTCTTTTTGAAGGAGCTTATGGAGAACGATGATATCGGAACCCCGGTCTCTTTCAGATGTAGATTCAGCGATACGCGGCTCTTTTTCGGCGCTCAAAATACGGAGACTTTCGATCAGGAAACCCTCGGCGTGGGACTGACGACCGCTCTGCACGGGATCGATCTTTTTCGATTTCTTATCGGCGAGATCGAAGAGATCGTCGGCATGTCGCGAACCCTCACCCCGGGCCTCGGAGCCGAGGACAGCGCTGTGATGTTGCTGAGAGGGGTTCGCGGGACGCTTGGGGTGGTGGAGGCTTATCAGAACTTGCCGGGAAGCAGGAACCTTCTTGAGATATACGGGACTGTGGGGGCAGCGCTTCTAGACTACGACACGAACCTTGTGCGCTTCAACACTCTCGATCAGCCTGTGTGGAACACGCAGGATGTCTCCGGAATCAACAGCTTCGAGGGCGCTCTAGCGCATTTCGCCGACTCCCTTCGCGGATTGCAATCGCTTTCCGTAACGGGGGACGATGCGGTTCGTGCGCAAAATCTCTGCATGAAGGCATTGAATGACAGATGATTAAAGCTGAAGAACTTCAATTAAGTTCACCCTGCTGATTGTTGTGCACAAGACGAACTTAAGTCCAACGTCCCTTCAACTCGCGTAAGCGGGTTTCGGAAACTCTCCTCAAGACGAGCAGTTGCGAATAGCTTGAAAACCATGTCGTAAAATACGACATGGTTTTTTCAGCGCTTGATAATTCTTGTCAAAATGGTCTATAATGCATCAGTCTATTAGAAGGAAGATAAAGTGCAGTCATGATAAAGGAGATATCAAAATGAACGAAATGACCCAGAAAGCGACTTCGGCTTTTTCAGCGGATATTGAACAAGAACGACTGGGCGTGAGATTAAAAGAGGCAAGAGAGTATTTCGGACTCTCACAAGAGGCTGTTTCAGAGCAGTTGGGGATTCCGCGCGCATCAGTGTCCGCATTTGAGACCGGAAAACGCAAAGTCAGCGGACTGGAACTGAAACAACTATCGCGCCTCTATCGACAAACAGTCGAATTTTTTCTTGGGGAAGAAGAGACCTCGCCGCAAGGACCGCCGCAGGACGCGGAGTTGGTCGCGCTCTTCCGCACGACGAAAGATTTGACAGTTGAAGATCGTCAGCAGGTGTTGCGTTTTGCTCAATTTTTGCAGTCCTCTACGTCACCAAACAAACTTGCAAATGAATAACTCATGTTACGCAAACGAAGAGCGTCATGACGAGAGTCCCATGAC
>JAYVOT010000950.1:0-3565 GCA_043757795.1 Chthonomonadaceae bacterium
GGTCGTGATCTTAACGATGTCCTTCAGGTCGCTGAACAGTTTCTTCTCGATCGCTTCCTTCAGGCGTTCATCGGAGTTGACGCTGAAAGTTAAACCCCGTCGCATCAAACTTGCGACCGAGCGCAGAATCCCCTCTCGAAACTCCCGTTTCGCGTTCTCCGTCACCCCGATCTGATCTTCAATGCTCTTCATCAGCCTTTCGTCGGGATCGACATCCTCTCCTGTAATCGGGTGTTTCACTTTCTCCCGGTTGCAGTAGGCTTCCACGTTGTCGATGTAATTGTTCATCATCGTCTTCGTAGATTCTTCATACGAATACACGAAAGCGCGTTGAACCTCTTTTTTCGCGGCGTCGTCAAACTCCTTCCGGACCTCGTCGATGAAGCCCATCAGTCGTCGTCGTTCCTCGTCGCTGTTCGTGTATTCCGTGATTCCGTCTCGCAAGGAACGAAGCATGTCGATAGGCGTCACATAGGTTTTACCGCCCTTTACAAGCGCCGCCGACACCCGATTAATGATGAAACGCGGCGAGACGCCGTTCATGCCCTCGTCGAGAAACTCGTCATGAAGCTCCTTCACATGCCGCTGATCCCAATCCCCGACCTGTTTTTCGCCGTCGTACAGCTTCATCTTCGCCATCACGGAGAGTCCGCCGCGTTTGCTTGCTTTCAAGCGAGTCAAGATTGCGAACATAGAGGCGACCTTGAGGGTGTAAGGCGCGATATGAATCGAAGCGAGATCGAGATTGCCCCGCTTATCTCCCACATCCGACTGCCCGATGAGCTTCTCATAGATACGAATCTCTTCCGTAACTCTGAGATTATAAGGGAGTTTCACGACAAAGATTCGGTCGATCATCGCCTCGTTCTCTTTGTTTGAAAAGTAGGAGTTGTATTCATACTCATTGGTGTGAGCGATGACCGCGACATCGCAGTAGATGAGTGCGAATCGGCTCGCCTTGATTGTTTGTTCTCCGGCGACGGTGTTGAGTTCATACAGGAAACGCTTTTCCGCCTTCAGCATCTCGATGAACTCCATAATTCCGCGATTCGCGATATTGAGTTCGCCGTCGAAGTTGTAAGCGCGCGGATCGGACTCCTGTCCGAACTCCGTGAGCGCTTGAATATTGACGCTTCCGGTCAGTTCCGCGACGTCTTGACTCTTCGGATCCGCCGGCTTGAAGGTTCCGACGCCCACGCGGTTCTTCTCGGAGAGAAAGATTCTTTGGATGGGAGCCTTATCTACATTGCCCTCCCACTCCGTTTCGAGGCGATAGCGGCAGACCGGGCAGAGATCGCCTTCGATGTAGACGCCGAAGTTCGCCTTGAAATCAGCCCGCATCTCGTCGGGAATGAGGTGCAAGGGTTCCTCGTGCATTGGGCAACCCTTGATGGCGTAGCTCGCGCCCGATTCGGTTTTGCTATGGATTTGGAGACCCTTTTTGATGAGCGAGACCAGGGTGGATTTGCCGCCGCCGACAGGTCCCACGAGCATAAGGATTCGTTTGCGAACATCTAGTCGACGGGAGGCAGGGTTCAAGTACTCTTCCACTAGTTGCTGTAGAGTTCGCTCCAACCCGTATAGATCGTCAAGAAAAAATTTGTACTTTCGAGCGCCGTCCGAATTTTCCTCGTATCCGGACTCCATAATCATGTTGTAGAGTCGAGCGTGGGCAAGGTCCGCGACTTGCGGAGTTTCGGTCACGATTTCAAGGTAGTCCGCAAACGTTCCTTCCCAGGCGAGAGCGCGTTCCTGACGCCTCTGCTCGTCCACCTTCTTCAAAAAATCTCCGGTTTTGATCTTCTCCATGCTAGAATCCCCTCCTGCCCAGCGGTTCTTGCTTGCTGAGCGTTCGCAAAATCTCGCTAATGCGCGCCCTCCGCGCGCAACTTACTCCAAACGCCGCCATCCCGACAGACGGCTCATCTCATCAATGCGCCACTGAGGTTAGCGACTTGCAACGCTTGCAGGAAGTCGCCCTATACGGTCCGCTTAAGAGCAAGACGCGAACGACTGCCGGATAATTGCAGTTGACCGAACTTCGCAACGCGGCATCTCCGGCTCTGTCCCGTGCTTCGAAATTCGTTCCATTCTCAATCAACGATTCTGCGAAGTCGGCGTGACCCCGCCATACCACAGGGGCGGAACGTCTTGCGCTAAACGCCAAACCGGATACGCCTCATATTTGGCAAAGATCGCGACCTTCTTTGCGGCATCTCTATTTGTGAGACGCTCTAGCCGAGGGTATAGGTTCCCGGCGTAGAAGGCGGAAGCATGTTCGGCGCGCTTTTCTCCTCCGACTGATTGATGAGGAAGGCGGAAGCGTCCTTGAAATACTGCGCCATCAGCGACCTTGCAGGCTCTTGAATCCCAACCTCTTCTATCGCAGCGAGCATGTGCGTCAGCCAGGTGTCGCGTTCCGCTTGACCGATTTTGAATCGAGCATGTCGCATTTTTAGTCTGGGTTGTCCGTGTTTTTCGTTAAACGTCGCAGGTCCCCCAAAAAACTGGATCAGAAACATAGTCAAAGTCTCTATTGGGCGCTCCAGGCTCTTGGGATACATGCTCCGCAAGACAGGCTCCTTGTCCACTCTTGCATAAAAGGCTTCCGCCAACTTCACGAAAGTCTCCCGCCCGCCGACAAGTTCATAGGTTGTTCTGTTTTGCATTCTCGCTCCTCTGCGATACAAGACCGCTATTAAAAATAGTACGATGAGAGGATGAAAAATGTTAGCTACGGACATAGGACTGTAATTGGAATTCGTTTGAGTATCTTGAAACTTTTACGCCTGCAAAGAGCCATACTATAGAAAGCATTCGACTCCATATTCGCGTCTCCGGGAGACTCCTACATGAACCGCTTCCATCAGAAAAACCTCATCGCGTTGCTGACACTCTCCTCGATCACGGGAGTCCTCGGCATTACGGTTCATACTCCTACTTTGGGGCAGGGAAGAGGGAAGCAAGTTTCACGCAAAAGCGCTGGTTCGTTCGTCTCCCTCTCCCTCTCGCCTCTCCGAATCTCATTAAAAGGAGCTTACGACGAGGTGCATCTGCTTGCCGACGGGAAAACTCGTTCCGGTGAAGTTCGGGATGCGACCGCAGAGACGATGTTCAGCGTGTCGGACAAAACTGTCGCCGAGGCGGACAAATCGGGGATAGTGCGGGGTTTGAAGGACGGCAAAACGACGCTTGTCGCCGTATCGCAAGGCAGAACCGCAAAGATTCAGATCGAGGTGTCCGGGTTCTCAAAGCCGACAGCGCCCAGATTCATCACAGACGCGCAACCGATTCTGACGAAGACAGGTTGCAATATGGGAAGCTGTCATGGGGCGGGGGCTGGCAAAGGGGGTTTCAAACTCTCTCTGCAGGGCTATGATCCGGATCTGGACTACGAGGCGATCACGCGCGCGTCCGGGTCTCGCCGCGTCTCCCTTGCTCAGCCGGAAAATAGTCTTTTTCTCAGGAAGCCCGCTTTCGTCGTCTTTCACAAGGGCGGTCAGAGGTTCGCTGTCAACTCGCCGGAGTTTCGACTTTTGAAAGATTGGATCTCAGCCGGAATGCC
>JAYVOT010000951.1:0-3564 GCA_043757795.1 Chthonomonadaceae bacterium
CGAATACGTCGCTTCAAAGCGAATATTATCAAAATTATGATTTCTGTGCCGTTTTAGCGATTGGTCGCATAAAAATTCGATGCTTTCCAACTATTATAAGCAAATGCAGTTGACATAAACGTTATTATCGGTTCGGACGTTTGATTATTGTTCACGCTAGCCTGAAATCCCTGCTCATTTCTTTTAACAAGGTAGAATGTCTGGGTACTGAGTAGGAGATTGCGATCATGGCGACAAAAACAATGACCCCCATTATAACGGATGAGATGGAGCATCAAGCGGATTTAGCGGGCATAAAACTGGAGTTCGTCAGCGGAATTCCTGTTTGGGAAGCCTTCCCGCACTATCGTCACCAAAAGAAGACGTTGGATATCCAAATTTCATTGCTTAGCGGAGCGAAAGAATCCGGATGCGCCTGCATTCCTATTGCGGATACTGCCATCCTTTTTCAGGACGGTTCACTCAAAAGACCGGACATCGCTGTCTTTTGCATTGAACCCTCCGAACAAGACAAAGCTATCACGCAGTTGCCCGAAGCGGTCATCGAGATCATCAGCAAAGGTTATGAGAAGAAGGATTTGGAGGTCAGCTTGCCGTTCTATCTTTCTCAGGGAATCGCAGATATCGTGATTTTCGATCCCGCAACAAACCGCGTCTCGCACTATCATCAAGGGGTGTCGACCGTATACGACTCGCCTGTGGAATTGTCGTTCGCTTGCGGATGTAAAGCTACTGTATGATTTACAGACTTTCATGATTTTTTGCTCTATTTCGAGACGGCGTTTCGAAGTTTGAGTCGCTCCAGATACTCGTCTAGAATCGGTTGCATTCTGTTTTGAACGTAGTCCAGCGCCTCTTTGGGCGTCTTCTTCAGCAGGGCGACGTCGGAGTAGGCGTTGCTCAGCTCTGAAGAGTATTCGGGCCAGATGGCGATTTGAGGCGGAGGGACGCGGTTCTCGCTCTTCGCCAATTTCGTGAATAGTTTGATGTAGGGATTCGGGTGCTTCGAATAGAACTCCGCGCTCGCCTTTAGTAGGGGAGAGTGTTTGCGTTGCCCCAGACAGAGTTGCTCCATCGCTTTTTGAGACTGTAGATAGGCGATGAACTCAAACGCTTCCTTGGGATGTTTTGCGCCGTTCGGGATCACCACGATGTCTGAATCGACGAAGTTCGTGTTTGCAAGGTCAGGTCTGTCCGCAGGGTGTGGAAACGGAGCTGCGACCCAGTCGAGCTTCGGTTTCTCCAACTGAGGCGCGAATTGATCGATAAAATTGTACATCCAGACCCCTTGCAACTCCATCGCCACCTTACCGGACAGAAAAGCGTTTTGCGGAGAAGAGAAGTTCCCGAATCCGCTTTTGAAGGTCTGTATCTCGCCGACCCCGTACTTTTTCGACCAAGAGGCGATCCACTCGAAAGCTCGAATGTTTTCAGGGCTGTTCGCCGTAATCTTGCTCTTGCCGTCCCACAGAGCGCCGCCGAAATAGTATCCCCAACCCCAATTCCACCACCCCGGCTCTGCAGGAAGAAAACCCGCTTTGTCGATGTGTCCCTCTTTGTCGCGAGTCGTGATCTTCGCCGCCATTGAATCCAATTCTTCGATAGTTTCAGGGCTTTTTGCGTCGTCAAGCCCGGCGTCGCGCAGCATTTTCTTGCTGTAATGAAGCGCCGTCGAGACAGGAGTCGTCGGCAGGGCGAACACATGTCCCCGGTAGAAACCCATGTTCCAGTAGGCGGGAATGTACTGTTCCGCTGAGATGCCTTTGGCTTTGCAAAATTCGTCTAGCGGCAAAAGGGCGTTGTCGTCGGCGTACTGCGCGACAGTCGCGGCTTCCAGCCCTGCGACGTCCGGCGGATCTCCTCCTGCGACCGCAAGCAGAGTCTTGTTGTTGATGTTGCTCACCGTAAGCAGATCGACGCGTATCTTCGATTGGGAACGGTTGTAGTCTTCTACGACCGCTCGAATGGCGTCGCCTTCAAAGGCGGTCCACTTCTCCCAATAGGAGATATGCACCGGTCCAGGCGGCGGCTGTTCGCTCGTCAACATCTCCGAGTAGATGATCGTTGCGAGTGTGATGATTCCCAGGAAAGGCAGAGCGAGCGATTGGATTTTCATTTGTGTCCGAGTTGATTCCGTTGTGCCGTATTGCGCGATTGGAGAATAGAATATTTTAGCACGGAACGCAGCGTACCGTCAGCTTGCTGAACATGGATTTTATTTGGACAGGATCAATAGCTCGCAATGCGTAGAGCTGCAAGCTGGAGTCAGGCATATGAAAAAAGGCGCTTATTGCTTTGCGGGGAACTCAATGTTCTTGACAGGGCAGTATCTACGGCGCTGGATTTAGGGTTTGGATTTCCGCTTGATTGAAAGATTCTGATGAGGTTCAATAGGGCGTTTCTCGCGTCCGTTGGCCCAATATTTAATTACTTATGTTACGCAACCTGCAAATTCGTGTGTTGAAAACGCCCCGCAAATGAATGGGCGTTCTCCGGACGTGAGAAACTCGAAGGCGTCATTATTCACTGCATCGTTGCGAATCGTCACGACGGGCAGAGCCGTTTCGCTATAGCGCCTTCGGCGGAAGCGTTTTTTTGGACCTAGCTATGCCGGACCTTCAAACTTGACGCAAATAGATTGGTTTTTGAGACCCCAAAATCTCGCGTTCACAGGGCGCCCATTTTTGTGCAGGGTGTTTTCATTTCAACACCCGGACATCTCGTCCTACTGAGTGTGCACCTCTCTCAATGAATACAATTTAACTACAGTAATGCAAACCATACGAAAACCCAACTCAATTTGCGATTCTTGTTCATCCTGTCAAGAAAAACAGGTTTATTCGTTCCCTTAGACGCAATATTGAAACTAGACCGATAATTCATGCAGGAAAACCCGGCGTTAGTTGCGAAAATGTAGATGAGAATTTGAGTTGAGTTGATATGAGCGTCAACCGGGCGGCAAACGTCGCCTTTGCGTTCGCAAATTTCCGATTATTCCCGTTTTTAGAAGAGATGAGACGATGCCTATCCCGCCGATAAACGTTTGCCCGGTCTGCGCAACGGAGTTGAAACCCGGCGTTTCACAGTGTCCTCACTGTGACGCCGACCTGCGCCTGCTCGCTCCTGAAGGCGATATCGCAGTCGATTTTTACAATCAGGGACTTGACTGCGTGGAGACGGGAGATCGACGCGGCGCGCTTGAAAAGATGCAGGCGGCGATTGCAGCGGATCCTGCGATGGTGGACGCCTACATCGTGGTCGGGAAACTCCTTGCGCAAACGGGTAGAGCTTCGGAAACGGAGCAGGCGATAGAATATTGGAAAGAAGCGAAGCATTTCACTCCGAATGCAGAACAATCGCAGACGATCGAAGCCTGCCTCAATCGAGCTGAAACTCTCCTGGCTCGCGAGCGTCAGGGCGAGGGAGATAAAAAAAGAAAACTGATAGGAGCGTCCGTACTCGGCGCAGTCGCCCTGGCAGCGGCATGCGGAGTGATCGGTTTTTTGCTCAATCGTCCTTCAGTTCCGAACAAGAAAAACACGCCGTTTTCCGCAACCTCTACGC
>JAYVOT010000952.1:0-3563 GCA_043757795.1 Chthonomonadaceae bacterium
CCCCGCGACCTCCCGAACGACATCTTGAACGAGATCGAACATCTCACTTTCACGGTGAATGAAACCGGAGACACCTTCGCAGCCGAGGACAAATATCGCCCCATCGTGATTATGACAAGCAACTCCGAGAAGGATTTGCCGGACGCTTTCCTCCGGCGATGCATCTTTTACAACGTCGAATTTCCGAAGAAACCCGAACTGCTCAAAATTCTCGCAAAACGACTCGGAGGAACTGTCGATCAGACACGTTGCGATGCGATCATCGACCTATTTTTAGAGGTTCGTGAGCTAAGTTCGCTCAACAAGAAACCTGCCACCGCCGAATTGATCTCCTGGACACGAGTTCTCAACTCGCACAAACTGACAATCGATGAGATCAAGAGCAGAGCAAAAGAAAAATTGGCGGTCACCCTCCCGGCGCTAACGAAAACGAGCAAGGATGCGGAAACGCTATTGAAATGGCTGAAATGACAACGGACTGAGGTCAGATGGCACAGGCTCCCACAACCGAATCGGGCGATGTTTCCTCGCTTCCCGGAATGCTTCTCTCGCTGCCGATAGAAGGTTTTCGAGAGGCGTTGATCGCTCACGGCTTCCCGGCAGGCGCAGACAAGTGGCTTCGACTCGAGACCCTGCTGAGGCGCTTGCCCTCCGACACGCCTCCCGAGCAGTTGAAATACCTCATAGCTCCGCTCTTTGTCACTCGCGCAGAAGATCAGGAAAAGTTCTATCGGCTCTTCGACGACTGGATCCCTATTCCTTCCGCAAGCGCGTCGCAGAAGCTACATTCTTCGGAAATCCCGCAAGTCCGAAAAAAGAACAGGCGCGCCTCTTTCGCTACTACCCTCCTAATTGTCGCTCTACTAACGTTTTTCGCCATCCAAAAAGGTCCGAAATCAATTGACAACGTTGTAATTCCAAAAGAGGGAAGCCTTGCAAGCAGGCTCGATCCGAATCTGGGAACTGGTCCGATAACAGCGCCTAAGAACACAGATAAAATCCAGTCGGAAGTTAAACTCCCGAAAACGCAGAATACTCAAACTGGAAATCAGAATGCAATCCCCTTCAATATTGAAATACGTCCTCAAGAGGAACCGAAGCTTTCACCCTGGAAACCCAAAACGATCCTGCTTCTGAGCAGCTATAAAGACATTGATGGCAAGTGGTTGGCTGGGCTTGCCGGAATGATTCCGCTGCTTCTCCTCTTGCTCTGGGAACGATTGAGGCGACGTGAAGACAAGCGCCCGCAGAAACCGCCTCCCTTCCGATGGCCCCTGTTGGCGGAGTACAGGCCTTTAGGGTACATGGAAGACCCTCTTTTGCATGCGACCTCCCGGCAGATGCGTTCCCGGCAGGAGGCGGAGTTTGAGCGTCTCAATCTGCCGAAGACAATAGATCGTTCCGTAGCGGCGGGAGGATTCCCGACGATGGTCTACAAACCCGCCACCCGCAAACCGGAGTATCTGTTTCTGATCGACCGCCGGAGCATTCAAGACCATTTCGCGGCATTCTATGCCGAACTGACGCGCACTCTCCGAAACGAAGGAATCCAGACCGAGTACTACTTTTTCGACTCCGATCCCCGCGTGTTGCATCGAGAAGGGACGCCGGAGACTTTCAACCTGACTCAAATCGCGAACAGTTTTGCCCGTTCGCATCGCCTTGTTCTGATCTCGGAGTCGCCCCGACTGCTGAACCCCATCACTGGGGCGTTCCCGACATGGGGCGCTATCTACACAAGGTGGCGAGAGAGGGGACTTTTTCTGACGGATGCGAAGATGCCGCCCCTCTGGGCTTTGGAGGAGTTGCGCGTCGCCGGAAATTTCAATCTCTTCCAAGCAAACCTCGAAGGGTTTCGCGAGTTCTTGAAAGGGCTGAACACTTCAAATCAGAGTTCCGACTCGAAGCTGTCCTCCTCTTTATTCGCCGTTCCGCCCCGTCTTTCGGAAGAATTTTCTCTCTTGGAAATGCAGACTCTTCGCAATTACCTTAGCGCGGAGGGTTTTCAGTGGCTCTGCGCTTGCGCCGTCTACCCGGAATTGAGCTGGAGCGCGACCCTGCATCTCGGCGTGACGATGGGAGCCGCCAATCGCCTGAATCTGCTCAGACTCTGCCGATTGCAATGGTTTCGCAAGGGCGAAATCCCGGAGAGTTGGCGGCTGAAACTGGTCGAAGACCTGGCAAGCGACCCGGATGCCAATGCAAAGGCCAGAAACGCGGTCGCCGATCTCCTGGAGAAGAGTCCGCCTCCTCCGGGAAGTCAAGCCGAAATTGCCTGGAAACTGGAGTTGACCCTCAACCGATGGTCTGCAAATCCCGGCGCAGTCACGCGGCAAGAGTTGAGCGAAGCGATCAAAGAGTTGACTCCCTTCCAAATTCTACGACACTCCATTTTGCTGATGTTGCTCGGGAAGCAACGCGGGAAATCTGCAGGGGATGCGATTTTGCAGACTCGGGACGCGCTCCTGATGCAACGCGGAGTGAAGGAGTTGGGGATCAGCCCCGGCGTGCGAATTGGCAGGGCGATTGCTATCGCAGGCATTTCGTTGCTGATCGTTGCGCTCATCCCGATGAATAGCCGTGTGTCTGACCCGAAATCCGGATTGAAGCGATTCCGAATCGTGCCGCAGGCGAAAACGCTCAATTTCAACGAGGTGGAGGCGGGGCTGAATAGTCGGGCCATCCTCACCTTCCTCAACACAACCGACGCGCCGGTGAAGCTGAGCGAAATCCATCTCGACCCGGGGGCGTCTCCCTTCAAACTGGATGTCCCAACGGCAGCTCAGCGCGCTAGCTCAATTCGAATCAACTTGCAAGATCGTCGATTTCGCCTCAAATCCTCTGTTCCGGAGGGATTCACTTTAACGCCGAACATTCCTTACGAATTCAATCTTTTGTACGAACCGAAGCAGGCGCGAAACTCGTCCGACATGGCGAAACTAGTGATGACATCAGCCGGAACAGGTCCCCGGTCTACTTTCGATGTGAGAGGCGACTCGGTCAAAATCCCGGACTTGAAGCTGCGAATGGAGGAATTCCTCCCCACAGATGCGCCGGACAAGCGAAGATACCTCACGATCTCAAACGAAGCCGACTACCCGGTAGATGTGGAGGTGAAACTGGCTCCCGCTCCCTCCGAATTCGTGTATGACAAAGACCTGAAAACGACCCTGACCGTCCCGAAAAAAGGCTCGATCAAATTCGGATTTGTCCACCCCGTTCTTCCCACAGAGGAGCGGCGGGCGCAGGTGAATGTCACTCGCAAAGGCATCGTGGCGAAGACCTACTCAATCGGACTGCACTGCCGCGCCCCGCAGGTCGGAGACTACCGCATCAACCAGAAGGACGGCGCCGAAATGGCGTGGATTCCCGGAGGAACTTTTCAGATGGGCGAGCCTCCGAGGTACGAAACTGTCACTCCACCAGTCGATACTGGAAAAAAACCGTCTTCTGAACTCAAACAAACGCCTGTATCGCCAGGGAAAAAACCGGCTGTCGCGCCGGAAAAAGCTCCTTCTAAGCAAGGAAAAGACCTTCCTGCCAAAGATTCCGCACCGAGCAAG
>JAYVOT010000953.1:0-3558 GCA_043757795.1 Chthonomonadaceae bacterium
AAGGTCAAAAAATTTAGATGCGCTAGCCCTGGAGAAGGGACAGGTTCTACTTGACTATTGTCACTTGTTGTGATAAAATATGAGTAGAAACCTGTTTGCTCCCCTTCGTTTAATTGTTTCCAGCAAATCCGGATGGATCGAACGTTTCTTTTTTGTAGGCTCATAGGAATGAAGTGGACAAGACTTCTTTCCTATGGGCTTTTTAGTTTATGGTCTCAGGCGGGGCAGGACACGAATCTCCCAACCTCTCTCGGAAGTAGTCATACAGACGCTCCCTGACCTCCGGCGTTGGCTTTCGTTTACCAGATTCCAACTCCGCCGCCCTTCCCTGGTTTCAATACTTTCGGTCGATCTCTCCTAAGACGAGCGCAATATCCGATTGTCGATCTCCAGTCGAAATTCGACAGTTCGTCAACCAGATTCCAAACTCGCTCTCACGACCAATGTCGTAATGCGGCAAATCACGAGACATTTCTTTCACCTTTTTCTTTCAACAACCCAAGTGGAATCGATTTACAGAATCGATTCGATTCGTAACTCTTTGATGATAATGCCACATTCACAAAAAAACATTGAGAATTATATGATGTATGGCATTTCATATTTTCATTATAACACGTCGCGCAGAAAAATGCAAGACGTGGAGCCGTGATGAGGAAAAATACTTTATTTTTTCCGTGAAAAATAAACTGATGTAGGTCGAATTATGCCATAATGTGACTGTAAACAACTTAGGAGGCATTGAGGATGTCAAAATTGAGGGAGCTTGGCAGGCTTAGGTCGGGATATCAGTTGCGAGGAGCTTTAGAAGAACTCTCAGAAGGACCGCACAGGATCGTCACACTCAGCAATGTCAAAGAAGAAGGAATAGAATGGGACAAAGTCTCGCGAGTCCAACTTCGAACTGAAAATGAGGACTTCTTAAGAGATGGTGATATTTTGTTTCGGAGCAGAGGTTCGCATTACGGAGTAGCCCTGGTCTCAAACCCTCCGCAAAAAACAGTCGCTTCAGCGCCGCTTTTTTTGATTTCCATCGAAAAAAGCGATGTTATACCGGGATATATCGAATGGTTCTTCAATAGAATTGAAATTCTCTTGCTCCTGGAAAAATTGGCTCGTGGCGGTATGTTGCCAACTATCAATATTCAGGACTTAGGGGATATGGAGATTCCAATACCATCAATTGAAATACAGAAAAGCATTATTGAGGTTGCAGGTCTTGTACAGAAAGAGCGCACGCTCACTACCGAGTTAATTAAAAAACGCGCGGTTCTGGCAAATCACATCTTAGGGCGAATGGCAAATCGGAAGCTAGAAAGTTCAAGGACATGAGCAAAGTAACACAAAAAGAGATCAATGACGTTCTTTGGAAGGCTTGCGATACGTTTCGAGGAGTCATCGACCCGTCAGACTACAAAAACTATATTCTCGTGATGCTCTTCGTAAAATATATCAGCGATGTCTGGATAGAACGAAACGAGGAACTGAAGGCGAAGTACGGCGACAATGAAGAGATGATCGAGAGACAGCTTGCACGGGAACGTTTCAAGCTTCCTCAGAGGTCTTCCTTCGACTATCTCTATCTCAGGCGAAACGAAGACAATATTGGTGAGTTGATCGATATCGCATTGGAGCAGATCGAAGAAGAGAACCGTTCAAAACTGGAAGGCGTATTCCGGAATATCAGTTTCAATTCCAACAATCTCGGCGAGACAAAAGACCGGAATCGAAGGCTAAAGAACTTGCTGGAAGACTTTGGCGTCGCCAGCCTGAACTTGCGCCCATCGCGTGTCGAAGAAAACATCATCGGCAACGCTTATATGTACATGATCGAAAATTTTGCAAGCAATGCAGGCAAGAAAGGCGGCGAATTCTACACTCCGACCAAAGTCTCGATTCTGTTGGCAAAACTACTCCAACCAAAACCGGGAGATCGCATTTGCGATCCCGCTTGCGGCTCCGGCTCCCTCCTCATCTATGTGGCGAACGAGATTCCCGATCACGAAAAGCACAACTATAGCCTTTACGGGCAGGAGGTAAACGGCAGCACCTGGGCGCTCTGTCGGATGAATATGGTCTTGCATGACGAGGATTCGGCGGTGATACGATGGGGCGATACGCTCAATAACCCGCTCCTTGTCGAACATGATCGACTGATGAAGTTCAATGTGGTGGTCGCAAATCCGCCGTTCTATCTGGATAAGTGGGGAGCGGAGAAAGCGAGTGATGACCCATTCAAACGGTTCTGGCGCGCAGTTCCGCCCAAGAGCAAAGGCGACTACGCTTTTATTTCGCACATGGTGGAGGCGGCGCTTCCAAAAGTGGGACGTGTCGGGGTGATCGTTCCGCACGGGGTTCTTTTTAGAGGCGGGGCGGAGGGCAGAATTCGACAGAGTTTCATCGAGGATAACCTGCTCGACGCCGTCATCGGACTTCCGGAAAATTTGTTCTTTGGAACTGGAATTCCCGCCGCCATTCTGATCTTTGATAAGTCGCGCGAATCGGGTGGGGCGAATGAGACTAGAAAAGAGATTCTCTTCATCGACTCGAGTCGCGACTTCCAACCCGGCAAAAACCAGAACATCCTGCACGAAGAAGCCATCGACAAAATTTCAACTGCTTATCATTCACGTGAGGAGATAGGGAAATACAGCCGGCGAGTCCCAGTCGAAGAGGTTGCTGAAAACGAGTTCAACCTGAATATCCCCCGCTACATCGACACATTTGAAGCGCTGGTGGAGGTGGACATCCCCGCGCTTCAACGAGAGATAGACGCTATCGAAATTGAATTAGCCGCCGTGCGAACGAAGCTGACGGCGCATTTGAGAGAGTTGGAGGTCATAGCCTGATGAACAAAAAACTTACTTCCGGCAACCCTGACGACAGTTCTGAGTTCCTGCTCTATGAGCCTCCACATTCACAATCTCAATGAGGAGTGGGAGTATGGCATGGGAGTAACAGTCAAGGAATACTTGACAGTTCACCAAGTAGGAACGCAGAGAGTTGAGAGATAAATCGCCTTTCATAATTGAGGACTGCAATCACAAACCGTGAATTCGTAGATCGGCGAGTCTCGCGGGATTCTGGTTTACCACAACTATTCGGAATTTCCGAATAGTTCGTCAAAATTGAAAAATCAACTATCCGGAAATTCCGGATAGTTGGGAAACAACAAAATGGCATATTTTCTATTTGTGGATGAGAGCGGGCAGGATCAAAGGAAATCACCTTACGAGGTTTTGGCAGGAATGGCAGTTGAAGATCGAGATTTGTGGAACTTGGTGAGAGCATTGCAGGATGCCGAGATACAAATCTTTGGCAGACGATATAGCGCAAGCGAACATGAGCTCAAAGCAAGAAAAACCTTAAAAGCTAAGACTTTTCGGCAAGCCCTTCAGATGCCGCCTATTCCAGACGAAGAAAGACGAGAATTGGCAAGACGTTGTCTCGACGAGGGGGAAACAGCCGGATTTCGAGAGATTACCGCGCTGGCGCAAGCAAAACTCGCTTACATCCACGAGACACTGGACATCTGCGCTCGATTTCGTTGTCGCGCAT
>JAYVOT010000954.1:0-3556 GCA_043757795.1 Chthonomonadaceae bacterium
GGCATCGCCGCAGAGATGATGGGCCACTTTGAGGTGCGAGAGAATCTCCAGCGAATTAAGCCCTCTTTCCCATCGCCACTCAGGGTCATCGTTCAGAAATTTCGGCGTCCAGACTCCCCAACTCGTTCTGCTGCCGGACGGTCCGACTAGCATGAAATCGTGATCTAAAATATGTTTTGTGACCGCTCTGCAAGTCTCAGCAATTCTAGCGCCCTCTTCCTTAGTAGATGCCGTCTCGCTAAAAACGTACCAGGCGAGGTAATGCCCCGCCAATTCATCCGATGAGGTGTCCTCCTTGTATAGCATTTCAGATTCGACGGGAGAGGGCAGCCAATTTACAATGGGTTCCGAAAGTTCGACTCTCTCATCTTTGCCGACAGTCGCTCTTGCAGGAAATCCTGCTATCCCGGTGACGGAGACAAGCGATAGAAGAGCTTTCATACTTTTCGAAGCAAGTTCTCTCGCCTCTTCACTCTTCGTCACGGAATAGCGCAAACTTTCCGCCCAGACATAGAGGGCGGTCCAAAGTCCGTCGTTATCTGTAGCGATAGGCGCAAAACTCGCGAGGTCTCCCGAATTCTCAAATCTGCAGACAGTGACGAACCCGTTTCGAGAATGCCTCTCGCTGATTTGCTTCTCGAAAATATCCGCTTTCGCCTCCAAGCTCAACAAGATCGGCGAAATAAATGAGACGCCCGTCTCAGCTCCGATGCAGACTCTCCCAGAGCCGTCCTCGAAAATGGTATGAACTCGATCATCCGGCAACCACCGGGAGCCGGCGAAATATCTCCACCCTACATTCATCGACCAACGCATCGCTCCCTGTTCCGTTCCTACCCAGATATCATCGCCGATTTTCGCCGCGCATGTTATTCCTTGTTGGATGGGAATGGATTTCCTAACATCCGCTTCCAGGGAGTAAAGCGTTTCCATTGCGCTCTGTCGCGAGACTTGAGGAGAACGAAAAAGGGTACTTAATTGAACTGTTTTCTCCATTTTTCTCGAAATAGGGAAGAATTCTCCGATCCGAGCGTCAAAGTGAAGAATCTTGTCCTCGGATTTGGCATAGATTGTGCAATCCTTTTCAATTGTCTGGCAAGAGAGCGCAGTAACTCTTAATTCTAAAGATTTCGAAAAAAAACGAATGTCCGCAATGTCTTGATAGAATTCGTCATCATTCGGCGCTCTTCTTTCTGAGGATTGTTGAGACAATATTCACTCCTGACTGTTTTTTACGTCACGCTTTTTTCAAGCGTCTTGAACTTTGAAGCCGACAAGGGGTTTTACGACAGCAATGAACACAACCTTAAGCATAGGGTTTGCCGATAAGCGTGAAGATCAATCGAACCGCGACAACTCTCAAGACAGAGCCGAAACTCGACCCTATCTGCAAAGCTTAATCAGGCGGAGACTGCTCACATCCGACGAAGAGATATCGCTTTCGCGTCGCGCCTTGAAGGGAGATAAGCGAGCGAAAGATTTGCTCGTAGAATCCAACGAGCGTCTAGTGCTTGACGTCGCCAAAAAATTTCAGACCGCCTCAATGCCGCTCGAAGATCTTTTTCAAGAAGGGATAATCGGACTCGTGAGAGCGGTGGAGCGTTTCGATCCTGAGCGAGGCTTGCGCTTCAGCACTTTCGCAATCCATTGGATCAGACAGTCGATACTGCGCGCTATTGAAAGCAAATCTAAGTCGATTCGCATTCCTTCGCATATCACTGACAGCCTCCGTAAACTTGAAAAAACAAGAGAAGAGATGACGCTTGAGACGGGGGTGGAGCCGAGCGACGAACAACTTTCAGAGCGTGTCGGATTTTCGATGCAAAAAATCGAGAGTTTGATGCAGACCGGAATGGAGCCTCTTTCCCTCGATAATCTTGTTGGGGAAGATGGGGACACGCCCCTCTCATCTTTGCTGAGCGATGAGAACGCCGTAGATCCGCTTCAATCCGCTATTTCTCATGAGCGTCAGAAGATGTTGGATGACCTCCTATCGAATTTAAGCCCTCGTGAGGAAGAGGTTCTGCGTTGTCGTTTTGCGATGGAAGGCGACTCCTCCCATATCTTGCAACAGATTGGAGCCAAACTCCATCTCTCGCGAGAGAGAGTTCGGCAAATTGAAATTCAAGCGATTCGCAAACTGCATCATGTCGCCCAACGGCAGAGCTATTTATCTTTCGACTGCGAATGAAAGGTCGAGGTCGACATTCAAAAAGTTCCGTATTTCTGAAAAGCCGTCATTCGGAACTGGGAAACGATTGTTTCGAAGGAGTACTTGGCCGCTGCTGAAAGCCAGAGCTTTCTCAGAATATTTTTCGATGACTGACGCGATTTTTCAACTCGACGACTTCTCGCCGCCCCTTCCGGCGATCTATTCCGTTCGCCGCCAAGCGTACAATCGCTCCACTTCGAACGCAACGACGGAAGCGGGCATATCCGAATAACCGGCAATTTTGTCAATGGCGCGAGTGAGACTACGCTCGGTCGTGTCGTCCGGCGTTGCAGGATAGAGCTTGTCCATTGCCTCCACCAGCAGATAGATGCCTTCGTTGGCGTATCTTGCCTTGCCTTGAGGACTAGTCTTGATAGGAGTATGCGAATAGAGGCGAGCAAGGGAGTCCATCAACGCATCCCAGGAAGATGAATCCGCAGCAGAAGTCGGGGAGTAGGAGGCAGAAGGAGCTTGCGCCTGTCGCATCGTTGAAACGCGCTTCTCACGCTCTCTGGTTTCATCCCAATCCTTGATCTCTTGCCCGTCGATGATCTTCAACTGCAGGTTGCGATTGAACACCTCTTTCATTGTTTTCAAGATCATGTTCTGATTGGCGGCCTGTTGAATATAACCGGCGCGGTTGAAGTTTTCAGATGTCATGCCTATAATAAGAGTGTCGTCCTCGATCGTAATCGGAACGGTCAATTCCAGAGCTTCCCAAAAAGATCGATTATTGACACGATCTTTGAGAAGATTCACACACTTCGCCCACATTGCAGGCAGTGAGGCCGCGTTCATAGGGGGATTGACTCCTTAGCTTGATTGGTGTAAAAATAGGGCGCCTGGACAACGCGCAATTCCTGAAAATCGACAGGAATGCCGCGCTCTCCTCGCTCACCCCGATTATACGCTTCAGATAAGGAGAAGTCAAGCGAACGCAACCGTTTTTGAATTTTTCTCGCTTCGCTGCAACGATTGACTACCCGAAAACCGTATTCCGATGAGATCGCATTTGAGAGGTTTTTTAAAGATACTCATTGCATGGAACAGGAACTTCGGGTATCTTTAAAGAGGATTCGGCAAGGCGTTTTCTATCGCGAAATAGCTGGAAATTCTCTTCGGCAGCCCGAAAAGCGGTTTCCTGTGCCATAATATGTAAAGTATTCAACTTCAAATTTTCCGTAGTATTTGCAATAGCGAGTCGATGGAGGCGCTAATAAGCGATCTCCAGTCGGTGATAAAAACGCAATTGCAAGCATGTCTTTGATAAAGTCTTTGACAATGAAAGAAGGAGTATCGTATGAACTTAGCCCCTGCGAACGCGGATCGTTGCGCTTTTTTGCG
>JAYVOT010000955.1:0-3555 GCA_043757795.1 Chthonomonadaceae bacterium
CAATCTGCGCCGGAATGTCTCCGGATTACGTGTCGGAGTCGAGCGTGTTCTTCCAGAGATCGCACATTAAACACCGATAGGGACACTCTTTATTCGTGAGAAACAGGGTGGCCATCGAGATCCGCCTACCGTCGCAGTCCGACTCCTCCTCATTGAAGAAAGCATAGGGTTTTCGTGGATCAAGCGTGTTTTTACCAGGGCGGAGGCGCTCGATCCAGCGACTTCGCTCCGCAGGAGCTTCAGGATAGTCCATTTTCATCATGATCCATAAGCGCAGTCGTCAACTTAAAATTAGCAACCAATTTTACAGAAGAGGATTCTCATCCCTTTGTCCCCCTTGTCCCCCTTCTCCCGCGCTGCGGGCAGATGGGGGATAGGGGTTCTTTCTCCAAGTTCCTACCTCAAATTCTTCTCATGAGGCGTTTTTCAAACTACCTACCGACGGGCATAGCATTTCCTGAGCTTCGTTCAGTTCCGGCTTCCCAGGAAACTTTAAGGCGCTCTTCCCACTGCTTCAAAAAGACTTGCTTGCACCACGCTTTGTTGACTTTCCATTTTCGATAGATGTCACCGCCCGCTCCGTCCTGAAATCGACGCTTTGGGTTGATTGGCATATCGACGTCCGCGACGGATTTGACGCCGGACTGCACGACTTGAGACTTCAGCGAATACAACTGTTCGATGCGACCTCCAAGAACTTTGTCAAACGGGACCGCAACTGCCGCCGCTATGACGGAGCGAACGCTGTAGGGCGAAAAAGCTTCAAATCCGTAGTGTTGACCGGGTGCGAACGTGCGGACGTAGGAACGCGAGAGACCCCCTGAATAGGTCAGACTGTGCTTGATGGCATCCACCCCCCACCCTTCTTGGTAGAGATACGGATTTCGCAATATGCTGGAAAGCGTCAAATCCGAGTCTTCGAGCGGATAAGATTTCATGTTTTCATCCCCGCCGTCCCCGTCGATCAGGTACTTGATTTCCGGGTATCGTTCGCGAATCCCTTCCAGGAGACAGAGCGCGACTGCCGCGCATTCCACGTCAAGAGGATGATAGTCTTCGATGACGCTGATGGCGCGCTCGTAGTTGAGACGTTCCCCGGAGACGCGGATCGCTTCCCAATTCGCTTCCATTCCCAGCGACTTCACGACCGCTTCCGCCTGCTCCGCATCTTTTCCGCCTCCCAAATCCAGAGTGAAAGCGCGAAGACGACTTACTGGCCGCCCCAATTCTTCCAGAGCTTTTCGTGCAAGAATTAGAATGGAAGCGCTGTCGATTCCGCCTGAGAAAGCCACTGCGATCGGCTCTGCGGCGGGAATTCCAGCGATCCAGTTTTTCAGGGAGTTATATGCGGCTCCGACATAGTTCGCGCCGATCTCGTCGATGTCTTCCGATCCCTGTTCAAGCGGCGGATTGAAGAAACGATGATAACGCGGGGCGGGATCCGGGCAACCGATCTGATCTATTTCCAATAGATAGTGAGCGGGAACCATTCGGGTGTAGAGCGGATCAAATTGCCACCCGATTTTCTGTTCGGTACACCATTCGTAGAGCGTGTCGATTCTATCAGACACGACAAGAAAGGGGCCGTGAAACATTTTCGCAACGAAATATCGCAACGGCAAGCCGATGGTTCGCGCCATGCGTACCGTTTTGCCGTCTCTTGCTGTTCCGGCGAAATGACCGTCGCTTGAAGCGAGCGTTTCGAGATCGCACTGTTGAATTCCGTCATGAATCGTCTCAACTGAGACCCCGGTCAAGCCGGAACTTTTCGTTCCCGCAAGATTGATTAGCCTTTCAACTCCCTGAAGCATCTTGATCTCCTTTTTCTAGCAATCGGCGCTTTTCGCATCACGCCCGAATCATAACATATGAACCTTAAAAGAACCTTAAAAAACGGGTGAATCGTGCGTAACCGCGTCTGTTTCTCTGTTATTTCGAGTCGAAGGATGAGACATTCGTCCTGTCAATTCTCATTTTACCCTTGTATTTCTACGCAACTGAGGGTATAATATGTTGTTCAAAGGAGGTGACTAACCCGTGCCCAATATCAAATCCGTCAAAAAAGATGTCATCAAATCTCGAAAAAACCATCTTCGCAACATCTCTGCGAAGTCTGCGATGAAAACATTCATCAAAAAAGCGAAAGCCGCGATTGAGCCGAAAGCATTTGAAGCCGTCGCAAGCGGCGAAGCCGTCCGACTTGCCGTCAAAGCTATCGACAAAACCGCTGAGCGTGGCATCATTCACAAGAATCAGGCTGCACGGCGTAAATCCCGCCTCATGAAAAAAGCTTTCAAGGTAGCCAATACCGCCGCTGTTTAAGTTACACTCATTGAAATGACCCGAATCTCGTACCCCGATTTCATATGAAACCGGGGTCTGTTTTTTTGAGTCTTTATTTCGGGTGATAAAGCAATTTCGCTCCGGGCGCTCCCAACTTTGCACGAGAAACCACATTTCAAACCATGAGGCGGCGTCTCAGCGCCAGGGGGAAGTTTTCAGCTGAGCGCAAATAACGTGATTATCCCCGCCTCATGCGCTCAGAATCTTCTGTAGAGCGGCGATCCTCTCGACATAATTCCCTTCTTGCAATATCATGTCGGCATCAGGTTTGATGCGAGCCAAATATTCGGACAATCTATGAACTTCCTCCAAACCGCAACCTGGAAGATACTCGATTTCCGTGCGTCGCCTCAGGATGTCTTCTATCGTCTCCGCTTGTTCGAAATTGACGCCTAAATCGACCTCTCCGACTGTCAACTGATGCGTCAGTTTCGACAAGCGAGCAGGCTCCTCCAGAAGATAGTTGCAACGTATTCCCAATCGGCGGATCAACCGTCTCGCAAAATGATCCTTCAATCCGCTTTTCAAAAGTTCATTCTCAATCCGATTTAAGTTCGCTTCACTGCCCGCCCCCGGGTAGGGAATCCCGGAGAGGCTTTCCAACTTTCTTCCGATTCCCAGCTTCTCACAAGCGATTTTGAATCCCTCGAAAGCGGTCCAGTTCGCGCTCGTGAATTTGCCGCCAAGAAGAGTCAGCATCCCATCCGCTTCCTGCCAGTCATGCTTGCGCGAGAGTTGCGCCGTGCCTTGCTTTCCGTCGCGCAAAGGCAGAGTTCGCACCCCGGAAAAGGCGTAGTACAATGAACTTCGGTCTAGTCGTGACTGCGGAAGGTCGCGTTTCAGTCGCTCAAGTACCTCGTCAATCTCGCTCTTAGTCGGCATCTGCTCTTCAGGAAGTTCGGTTACTTCGCGCTCAGTCGTGCCGACCATCGTTCCGCCGGGGTGCGGCCAGACGAAATAATATCGACTTTTTCCGGGCATAGGAAGAAAAAGAGAGGGAGCGGTCCAAGCGCGGTTGAAGAGGAGATGCGCCCCTGCGCTGTATCTCAGACGTTCGGTCAAACTTCCGCCTGAGCTGTTTCCTATGAAAGGAACCCAGGGACCGGCGCAGTTCATCACTATTTCCGCTCGGACTTCGTACTCGCGCCCTGTCAGTCTATCTTCAAAAACGATCCGAGTTCTGCCGCCAACCTCTTTTTGAACTTGCTTTAC
>JAYVOT010000956.1:0-3541 GCA_043757795.1 Chthonomonadaceae bacterium
AGTCACGGTCTCAGTGGCGCTTCGCGCCGGATGTCCTTCGGACATGAGTCGGACTTGCCTGCCCGTAGGACTGCCATTCCTGCGCCGGTTTGCAGGAGCGGCACTTGTTGAGCCTACTCCGGACGCTTGATTATCGTGTGCGAAGCACACACGGCGGAACGCCACTAAGACCGTGACTTTAGTCATGGGACTCTAGTCATGACGCTCTGTCGTTTGCGTAACATGAGCTAAGTAATCCGAAGATCAGATGTCGTAGTAGAGGGAAAATTCGTGCGGGTGAGGACGAATTGCTACCTGTTTGAACTCCTGCTCGTACTTATAGTCGATGTAGGTGTCGATGAGGTCCTTCGTAAAGACGCCTCCCTCAAGAAGGAAGTCGTGGTCTGCGGCAAGCGCCTCAAGTACTGCATCTAGCGAGGTGGGAGCCTGTGCGATGTCTTTCTTCTCTTCCGCATCCATCTCGTAGATGTCTCTGTCGACAGGTGGCGGCGGCTCGATCTTGTTCTTGATTCCGTCTAAGCCGGCCATCAGCATCGCTGCGAAGGCGAGATAGGGGTTGGCGGCAGGATCGGGAGCGCGGAACTCGATGCGTTTCGCTTTCGGGGATTTGCTCACCATCGGGATTCGGATGCAGGCTGATCGGTTTCTCGCCGAGTAGACCAGGTTGATAGGAGCTTCGAAGCCGGGAACGAGTCGTCGATAAGAGTTAGTGGTCGGGTTTGTGAAAGCGAGCAGCGCAGGAGCGTGTCTCAACAGTCCGCCGATGTACCATCGCGCCATTTCGGAGATTTGGCCGTAGCCTTTCTCGTCATAGAAAAGCGGTTTGCCGTCTTTCCACAGGGATTGATGAACGTGCATTCCTGAGCCGTTGTCTCCGAAGAGGGGCTTGGGCATGAAGGTGGCGGTATAACCGTTCTGAATGGCAGTGTTCTTGATGATGTACTTGAACATCTGCAGTTTGTCGGCGGTTTCGAGTAGAGGCCCGAACTTGAAGTCGATTTCGCACTGTCCGGCGGTCGCGACTTCGTGATGCTGCATTTCGACTTCGATTCCGCACTCAATGAGGTTGAGAGTCATTTCGGTTCGGAGGTCTTGAAGCGTGTCGTTCGGCGGAACCGGGTAGTATCCTCTTTTATAAGGCACTTTGTAGCCGAGGTTCGGCTTTTCGTCTCGCCCCGAGTTCCAGATGCCTTCGTCGCTGTCCAGGAAGTAGTACCCTGAGTGCGAGGTGCTGTCGTATCGAACGTCATTGAAAACGAAGAACTCCGCTTCCGGTCCGAAGTAAGCTGTGTCGGCGATTCCTGTCGTTTGAAGGTAGGCTTCCGCTTTCTTGGCGATTTGTCGGGGGTCTCTGTCGTACACCTCGCCTGTAATCGGGTCGACGATGTCGCAAGTGATGTTAAGAGTAGTCACTTCGAAAAAAGGGTCTATGTAGGCCGTGGAAGGGTCCGGGTGAAGGATCATGTCCGATTCGTTGATCGCTTTGAACCCTCGGATGGAGGAGCCGTCGAAGGCGAGGCCGTCCTCGAATTTGTCTTCGTCGAGCAGTCCTGCCGGAATTGAAAAATGCTGAATCTGACCGACAAGATCGGTGAAGCGAATGTCGACCATCTTCGCCTCGGTCTCTTTAATGAGATTGATGACGTCTTTAGGCGTCTTGAGTGCAGCCATGAATGCGCATCTCCTTTGTGGGTTGTTTGTTGTTGGAATGACACACAAGAGTTGCGCCTCGTCCTCCGAAACGCGTTTCGAAATGGAAGCGCAAATATTTTACCGCTCAGATGACTTCACTGTCTCTGCACGGGCGTATGAACGTGGGGAAGGGTAAGGTTGGGGCGGCATTGCCCTTTGAAGATGATTCAAGTATAGCAGGATTGGTTTGGGGCTGTCAATAGATAATTTCCTCTCGGAAACGACCTGATCGCATCGTGCGTCAAACCTGCGTCCAACCGCGGCATCGCGGCGCGATGACGAAGCCTTCCGAATGTTCACTAACCGAATAGACGAATAGCCTGATGATTCCGACAAGATTGGGTTGCAATTCCTCGTTCATTCCAGAAGGAAACAGTATCCTGGTGTTACGCAAACGATAGAGCGCCATGACTAGAGTCCCATGATTAAAGTCACGATCTAGGTGGCGTTCCGCCGTGCGTGCTTCGCACACGATACTCAAGTCCGGACTATGCACAACAAGCGCCGCCCCTGCAAACTTGCACAGGAATGGCAGTTCTATGGGCAGGCAAGTCCGACTCATGTCCGAAGGACATACGGCGCGAAGCGCCACCCAGACCGTGACTTTAGTCATGGGATTCAAAAGCGCAAACATGCCGGGGATATTCAACTCTCGAAAAAAGTCATTTTGTCGTCAGGTCTGCGTAACATCAATTAATAGTTAGTACGATTATGATGAACTATGCATGTAACTTTGAAAAGCTATGAAATTTTGCAGGACTCTCCCTCTTGTTTTTGTGGCATGAAGACTTAATGAGGTTGCGTCATTTTCATAAATCGGCTTGTTGAGCGTACCCGGCTCAAGATTTGACGTCTTTAGCACGTGAGACCGTCGGAATATTTACCGTCAAATAAACCTGCTCAATTTACATTCCAGCGTTCTCGGCAACCTGAATTTGCCCGCATCCGGCATGCAGTATCCTATTCGAACGCCAATAACTATTCAATTGCGCCTATTTCGTTGTCTTGAAATCTATTGATGAGGTGTTCTTCAAATGGATTTAATACTGAGTCTCATTCTAATCCAAAAAGGTTCGTTTGAAAGGGGAAATAAACCATGAATATTTTTTATAGACGACTTTCCAGCGCTTCGACTTTCAAAACGGAAAATCGATCATTCTCTAAACGATCCTACTCTAGCAGAGGGGCGGTGTTGATCAGCGCTCTTGTCTTTGTCGCCGTGATTTCGTTGTTGCTGGCAGGCATTGGCACTCTCTCCATTTCGCACTACGCGAGAGTAAAAACGGATTCCGATTTTTCGAGCGCACTCAATGTAGCCGAAGCTGGGGCAAACTTTGAATTCAATAAAATAAGCAAGCTCAGCTCAAGCGCCGATCCGAAAGGCAATACGAATGGGGTGACTTATCCATTCGGTTCCGGAACCTTTACAGTGTATGTGACTAATCGTGACGGTTCCGTATGGACTCCCGGCAACACGCTATATATTGTCTCAAAAGGGACTGTGAATGGGGTATCCAGAAGTGTTAAAATATCCGGAAAACAGTATTCCGATGTCGTATCCAACAATTATGCTGTCTACGGAATATTGAGCGTTTCAAAGAGCGGAAATTGCGTCATTGACGGCGATTTAGGAAGCAACGGCAGTATCAGCATGTCCGGAAATAATACTGTCACAGGAGGCGTTTTCGTGAATGGGTCTTCCGCATCCTGGAGCGCGAGCGGACCGTCAGCAAATAATACGGTGACCTATGCGCCAAATCCTGTGACATGGCCAACCGTCGACAGCATTGCAAACGGGCTATTTTCTGGCGGTCTGACCTACATAGCTTCTCATAACGACAACTCGCTA
>JAYVOT010000957.1:0-3539 GCA_043757795.1 Chthonomonadaceae bacterium
CTCGGCAGCGAGTTGGACGGCAAAAATTACCCTAGCGAACATACCACCCCGGAGGCGGATCAACTTCAAGCGCTGTTGGCGGAGATGCGAGATGACGGCGCTGAAGTCGTGGTGATGGAAGTCTCCTCTCACGCGATAGCGCAGTATCGAACCGCCGGAATCGCTTTCAATGTCGGAATTTTTACGAACCTTACTCAGGATCACCTGGACTATC
This sequence comes from Chthonomonadaceae bacterium, assembly GCA_043757795.1. Taxonomy (GTDB): domain Bacteria; phylum Armatimonadota; class Chthonomonadetes; order Chthonomonadales; family Chthonomonadaceae; genus JAYVOT01. The sequence goes on from JAYVOT010000957.1 coordinate 215, forward strand.
ATGGGAATATGCAGGACTATTTCGAGACGAAAGCCCGCCTTTTCTCAGAGTATCCGCTTGCTTTCCCCCGACCGGACAAAAAATCTTTCATCTCCGTCATTAATGTCGGACAGTGGGAAGGGCGTGACCTGGTAACGCGGGCGCGAGGCGACATACTCACCTTCGCGACAGGAGACGTTCCCGCCGTTTTGAAAGCGTCGAACGTAACGCTTGCTGCGGAAAGCTCGAATTTTATGGCAGTTTATGACTCCGGCGTCGAAAAATTCTCCCTGAATATCGAACTTCCAATCGGCGGAGCGTTTCAGATCGGGAACGCTCTAGGGGCGATAGGAGCCTGCCTGAGGATGGGAGTCTCGAAAGAGGCTATTGCAGAAGGGTTGGCTACCTTACCTCCGGTTCCCGGCAGATTCGAAGCCGTTCCTACCGGCGACAGAGGCTTCAGCGTGATAGTGGACTACGCTCATTCGCCAGACGGGCTTGACAACCTGCTTCGCTCAGCAAAAGAGCTGAATCCGAAGCGCATACTGACTGTTTTCGGGTGCGGCGGAAATCGCGACAAAGGCAAACGCCCCATCATGGGGAAACTTGCGGGCGTTCACTCCGATGTCGTAATAGTGACTTCCGACAATCCGCGAATGGAAGACCCGAACGAGATTATCGCTGAGATTTTGACTGGCATAGATCATAATTGCGACGCTGATATTAAAGCTGAGATTCATGTCGAGCCGGATAGACGCAAAGCTATCGCGCTTGCGATCAGTCTTGCGCTCCCCGGCGACATCGTTTTAATTGCCGGCAAAGGACATGAAGACTATCAGATCGTCGGGGAAAAAGTTCTGCCTTTTGACGATCGTCTCGTTGCGAGAGAGATTCTGCTTGGAGGTTCTGTCTGATGGAGCCTTTCAAACTCTCCTGGGCGATGGAGAAACTGCATGATTTGCGCCGGACGGACGCGCCGACTCCTGCTGAGGCGGCTGGCGCGTTCCCGGAATTCGACCTTGAAGTTGACTTCGATATCACCGGCATCTGCATCGACACTCGAAAAATCGCGCCGGGAGATCTGTTCTTTGCGTTGCTCGGCGAGAACTCCGACGGACATGATTATGTCGCTGCGGCCTTTGAAAAGGGCGCAGTCGCTGTCGTAGTCACCCGAAAGGCAGAAGGCGTCGACGGAGTTCAGATCGTTGTGTCCGATACATTGCTCGCTCTGGGAAAACTCGCGAAGGCCTATCGACAACTTTTCGACATACAACTCGTCGCTATCACAGGAAGCGTCGGGAAAACATCGACTAAAGAGATGCTCGCCGCCGTTTTGAGGACGAAATATCGGACGCTTGCAAGCGAAAAAAACTACAACAACGAAATCGGAGTTCCATTGACCCTGTTTCAATTGACAAAAGCGCACGAAGCGGCCGTCATCGAAATGGGAATGCGCGGGGCGGGGCAGATCGCTTATCTCGCCGAGGTGGCAAGTCCCGCTGTCGGGATCATAACCAACATCGGTTTTGCGCATCTGGAACTTCTGGGATCGAGAGAAGCGATTGCGGCCGCAAAGGGAGAACTGCTTTCTTATCTCCCCCATAACGGTTGCGCCATTCTTCCGGCAGGCGAATTCAGACAGACTCTTCGCGCCGGAGTTCCGGCAGGGTGCAATGTCGTGTACGTCGGCAAAAGCTTGAAAGAGGGAGAAATTTTAGACGGCGAGACGATCATCGCAGGCGAATTGGACTATTCCGATGACGGAGCTCCGCGATTTTTAATTAAGATCGGGAACGAGCGTCATCAAGCGGCTTTGAAGGTCGCAGGAGAGCATCACGCCATCAATTCCTGTTTCGTTTTGGCGGCGGCGAAATTTCTGCAAGTCCCGATCCCGCAGGCAATCTCAGCATTGGAAGGTTGGACTGGCGCGGAAGGGCGCATGGTTGTCAAGCGCAACGCCGAAGGCATGACGATCCTGGACGATTGTTACAACGCCGGACTTGAGAGCATGAGCGCCGCTCTCTCCACTCTTTCCACTCTTTCAAAACGCAGAAGCGTGGCTGTATTGGGCGATATGAAAGAGCTTGGAGACCATTGGAAAGAGATTCACGGGTTCGTTGGTCATGCGGTCGTCGCAGCCAAAGTAACTCTCCTCATCACGGTCGGAGGGCTTGCAACTGAAATTGCGCAGACTGTGCGTCAAGAGTCGCTGAATTCCGGAATCAAGAATCCGTACATCGTCAGCTATCCCGACTCCGAGACCGCAGCGAGAGAGATTGGAAAGCACGTCAATTCGGACGACACGGTTTTAGTCAAGGGTTCAAGAGCGATGCGGATGGAGAAGATCGTGGCGGTTCTCACCGGAGAGAAGTCGGCGATAGAGGGAACGGAATCTCATGGTTAGCCAGGTTGCGACGTTCGTCATCGTGTTTCTGCTCACGGTTTTGCCGGGCGGATTTGCAGTCGAATGGTTGCGTAAATTGGGCGCAAAACAGACGATCAATGCGGACGCCCCTTCCACTCACGCAAAGAAACAGGGCACTCCGACTATGGGCGGACTGCTTTTTCTGTTTCCATTCAGCCTTGTTGCGCTGGGCATTGCGGTGTCCTCAAAAGATCGTTTTCAGACAAACGCCTTTATTTCTTTACTCGTCGTGACGATCGCGCACGCGTTGATCGGATTTGCAGACGACTACCTCAGCGCGAAGCGAGGCAAAAACCTGGGACTGAGGGCGAGAGAGAAGTTCGTCGCGCAGGCGTTGATTGCAATTGGGTTCGTCGTGTGGCTTGCAAAAACTTCGAGCGGGCATCAAACGGTCATTCAACTTTTGCCGGCGGGAACCGCTTTTTCGTTCGTTGATCTCGGTTGGGCTTACTATCCGCTCGCAGTTTTAATGATCGTCGGGTTTTCCAACGCGACGAACTTTTCCGACGGATTGGATGGACTCGCTGGCGGCTTGACAATGATGATTGCCCTGGCGTTGACCCTTCTCTTTTCGGCTTCCATCTATCCAAGTCTGAGTCTCTATACGGTCGCGCTTGCAGGAGGGCTTGCAGGATTTCTGTGGTGGAACGCTCACCCTGCAAAGATGTTTATGGGAGACACAGGATCTTTGCCTATAGGGGCGGGACTTGCGGCGGTCGCGCTCATCGGCAAAATGGAGATCGCGTTAATCATCGCCTCGGCGCTCTGTTGGGCGGAACTTATTTCGGTGATGATTCAGGTGAGCGTCTTCAAAATCCGTAAGCGACAAAAGGGAATCGAGTACGCGCGCGCAAACCGAATCTTCAAACGCACGCCATTGCATCATCACTTCGAAGAAGTCGGGATTCCTGAGACGACGAT
>JAYVOT010000958.1:0-3538 GCA_043757795.1 Chthonomonadaceae bacterium
CGAATCGTAGGGCGAGTATTGGTCCGCCGGGCGCGACTCGGCCAGGCTGTTCTGCATAGTGAGCGCATAGATTACCGGGATATTCTTCTCAACCAGAAGATCTGCAACCTTCAGCGCTTCCGCGTCCGATTGAATCACCGTCTTCAGTCCGTACTCCCCGGCAAATTTCACCGCTCGGCGAATGCCGTTTTCGGTTCCTACCCGGAAGACAACGGGAAGTTTGCCCTCCATATAGGGAGTCATCGCCTCCAATTTCGCATCTACGACGGTTGAGTTCGGAGACTGACTGCGAGCAGCCATGTAAAGCTTCGCTTTGTCGAAAAACTCTTTCAGCGACTTGATCTGATTCTTCTGCGCATCACGCGCAGGCTTCAAAACCTCTTCCGTTTCAAACAGTGAATTAATTCCGACGCCGCCGGGGAAATTGACGATTAGAGCCGCTTTAGGAACGATTGTCATCTCCTCGCGAGTCCACCCGTCGAGGTCGATCACAGTCCCCTGCCCTGCGATCAACCCGCCGCTGTTCGGGGTCGTCATCGTAGTCGTCACCCCGTCGCAACGAGTGATGGGAATATGCACGCTGTCGGCATGAATCGCGACTGAAGCGAGAACGTCAGGTTGGAACTGCCCGCCCTCCGAGCTATCCAGTGTCGCGTTTACCTGATCGATCTCATTTAGTCCAAGTACCGAATTTGCGTCGATCATTCCCGGATAGACGTGCAACCCTTTCGCGTTCACCATGATCGCGCCTGCCGGAGCTTGCGCTCTGATGCCGACTGACAATATTTTGCCGTTTTGCATCACGAGAGTTCCGTCCGAGATCGCAGGTCCGGAGATCGGATGGATTGTCGCGCCTGTGATGACATAAGATTTCGACACGCCCGGAAGAAGCGCCTTCAGCGGATCGACAGTTGAGACGACGAGTTCGCTCTTCGCGACAGCGGTTCTGTCCACTCCCCAGGCGTCACGACGTTGAAAAAAAACTTCTCCTTCGACAAGAGAAAACTGGCATTTGGAGGAGGCGGTGAAAGGATGCCCCTGCCATATCGCAATGTCCGCGTCCTTCCCGAGCTCAAGGCTGCCTGTTCGTCGTTCGATTCCGAGTTGAATCGCGGGGTTGATTGTAATCAGTTTCCACGCCTCTTCTTCTGTCAGCCCGCCGAACTTCATCTCTTTGGCAGCTTCTAGATTGAGGCGATAACTTCCGGAACCGTTGTCCGAATTGACGGAAGCGATTACGCCGGCGCGCGTGCAGAGGGCGGCATTGTATGGAATCGCATCATACGCTTCGACTTTGTAGCCCCACGCATCTGCAAAAGTGGAGATCGGTATGTGGGCCGCAGCGAGTTCCGGCGCGATTTTGTAAGCTTCGAGCGCATGTTGCAACGCCCCGATTTTGAAGCCGAACTCCTGACTCAGTCTAACCATCATCAACATCTCATCTGCGCGATAACAGTGGCACTGAACCCAGATTTTTTGCTTCAGGATGTCTGAAAGAGCCTCAAGTCGAAGGTCTTTTCGCGGAGCGAGAACGCTTGAGTCCGCCGCTTTCGCCTTTTCGTAGGCGTCCCACTCTTTGACATACTCTTTCGCTTCAGCGAAAGCCCTGCGATAGACGGTTTCGACTCCCATTCGCGTCGAGGGGAAACGGGAAGCCTGCCCGGGAAAACGAAACGACTGTTTTACGTTCTCGCCAAGCGCGAACTTCACCATTCGAGGAGCGTCCGGGATGAGCAGTTCTTCCACAGGTCGTTTGTATTTCATTTTGATGACGAGGCTTTGACCTCCGATAGCGTTCGCGCTGCCATGAAGCACGAGCGAGGTCGTGACCCCGTTCGACAAACCGTACCAAACTGAGAGACTGTCCGGAGACAACACATCTTGAATGCGAACCTCCGCAGTGATGCTGTCCGACCCTTCGTTCGTCGAGTCCGAGGCGATGTGGGAGTGCGCGTCGATAATTCCCGGCGTCACAAATCGTCCTCTTGCATCAATGATCGTAGTACCGGCGGGGGCGGTCAAGTTCTTGCCGATCCCAGCGATCTTGCCGTTTTGAACCAGAACGTCGGTTGCGGGAAGAGTCCCTTTCGTGACGGTCACGACGGTCCCGCCCTGTATGAGGCAGTTCCCATTCGTGACGACGCTCGGTTTCCGGTCATTGTCGAATTCGGAGGGAAGCGTCGGTTTCGCAGGTTTCGCGGGAGCCAGCGTATTAGCTCTTGCAGGAACTTGCGAGTTGGATTTCTTCTTTATCGAAGGCTTCCCAGTCGTGTCGGCAAACGCGAAATTCATGCTCAATACGGAGACAGCTATGCTTGTCGCAATGCCGATGACCGCCGAATGAGCTACGGAAGACGTTCTCAAAATCGTTTTCAATTTGATCATTTTCATTATCGTTTTCATTATCGTTTTCACTCGATCTCTCTCGGTCTGCGTCGAGAAACTGGCGCGCCCGCGGGAGCGTCTTCATCCAGGTCAAATTTCGTTTTGTCGATGAAGAGCATTTTGAACTTGCTCTTGTCGTCGGAAAAATCTCCACTCATCACAACGAGGTTGGCGATCTTGCCGACTTCAATCGTGCCTAGTGATTTTTCGAGGCGGAACATTTTCGCAGGGTTGATCGTGAGCGCTTCAAGAGCCTTCTGTTTTGGCAGACCGGACTTGATCGCCTGTCGCAGTCCTTTCCAAAACTCTCCAGCGCCTTTTCCGTCCTTCGTCGAGAAGGCGATTTGAACCCCGGATTTGCTCAAAACTGCCGCGTTGTTCACCTTTTTTAGCCACTCTTCATGCAGAAAAGCTACCACCGCTTTTGGAGCGACTTCGTCCAAGTCGTCTTCAATTTTCTTGACATCCGGTTTTTTTTCTTCCGGTTTCTTGTCGTCGGGTTTTTTGACTTCCGGTTTTTTGTCGTCCTGCTTTTTGGGATCGTCCTCTTTCACGACAGGCTTCACAAGTTCGGACTTATCGGCCGGTTTCTCGGTCGCTTTGTCTTCCTTGTCCGCAGGTTTCGGTGCGTCTTTTGAAGGGTCTTCTTTCTTCTTGCCCTTTTCCGCTGGATCTTCGCCGAAATTCAAACTGACGATGACGGGAACGCCGTCTTTCGCAAGGAGCGTAGCCTGCTTGTAAGCCTCCTGTCCCCCGGCGATGATCGACTTGAGGCGGAACTCTTTTGTGATGTTGAGAGCGCGAACAACCTCGTTTTCGTTTGAAGCGTTGAAGAAGACGGTCTTAGAGCCGCTCAACACGGGTTGCAACGCTTGCAACGTGTCGTCATCGGGAGGGCGAGGCCCCCCGCGTCTTGCATAAGTTGCCAGTTGCAAAGGGTAGCGCTGAGCATCAAATAAAGTCTGCCGAAGGTGCGCAATGATGCCGAGCAGGCTGCCGGGATATCCTGTTCCGCCGCCGCTTTCGCCGTCCGTTGAAAATGAGAATCCTATTCCCGCATCGTTTTTGAGAACGCTCTCTCGTTTGGGCTTGCCGCTCAGATTGACTAGCGCGCCGCTTCCTGTGACCGTTCCGCCGGAAGGCAGGATCAGGG
>JAYVOT010000959.1:0-3534 GCA_043757795.1 Chthonomonadaceae bacterium
TCTCCGAATCTGGAGACGGCTCTTAGATTCCTGAAAACTGCCGGGTTGGGTCGCAATCTCACAGACTTTTTGGACTCGCCTCTGCGCGGACTATACAACAAACTCCCGTCTATCCCCGGTATCAACTTCCCGGGGCTGCCATTCAAATTGTGAGGCTTGCCTTCCGATGCATGAACATGATTCGCCGCTTCCGAACCAACCTGTAGAGATGAAACCAATGGCATGTTGGCAGTGCCCGAGATACAGCCGGAAGGAGCGCCGATGCCTTGAAGGCAAAACAAATCCGAAGAGCTTAATCGCTTCGATGGAGGTTGCGGAGATTTTGGGAGTCAGTTCCCTGTGTCACTACAATCTTCATCGAGACGGGATCGCATTGCGTTTTCACTTCCCAAACTCCTCAATCACTCGCAAAATGACCGCCGCAGCCGCCTCGAAAAAACGGTGCAGAGAGAGGAAAAAGCGCTGAGCGCCGGATATCCGAGCAACAAATTTCGCGTTTCGGTAGCCTTCGGCTCAAACTTCTTCGGAAAAGGCGAGAGAAATAAGGGAGTTTCTTGGTAGGGCGCAAGCCCGTATTTTGTCCGAAGTACAAAAATTCGGAACGCTATTGAGACCAGTAATTTTTTTCCGACTCTCACGCTATGCGGCTTCGATTTGACGTTGTTAGGACGCAAGATCGTTGTAGGCGATATTCAAAAGGGTTTGCCGGAAGGGACTAATCCCTACGTTGCGATTGCATAAATTCTTGCCCGCAGTGCGTCTTGCCCAATACGTTACTGCGAACCGGCTCTACCCGTCTTGATGACTGACAACGATGCAACTGCATAGTTTCCAGTCCAAAAAATTCCACCGATCTAGGCGATATCCGATGGTCTAGCCCGTTTTGACTACTTGCAAAAATGCGGCATAATCCTTCGGACTGAGGTAAAACTCCGCTGGCAAATTGCGGTATGGTTTCGCATTAAAATAGCCCATTGACTCGAAAGCCCAACCCTATTCCATGTCTTTTTTCAATCCATTTATTAAAACATTTACTACGCTTCTTTGCTCATCCCGATCTATAAGAAACCTTCTTCTGCCCCCCTACCTCCTATCAGCGCTTCCGCTGTTCGCCCTATTCTCTTTACTCTGTCCGGCTCCCCTTCTCGCGCAAAAAGTAGGAAAGGCGGAAGCGAAGCTCTTTCTCACGCGCATGCCTACTAAACTTGAGATATCAAAACGAAACACTCGTGCGAAGTTTGAACCTGCGTTCGGGTGCTACCTCGGAGGTTATGTGCAGTTCGACGGGACGCTTAAGTCCATCATTCGAGACAGCGACGGGAAGACTCATCGCGACCCTAGAGAGTTTGAGAGAGCGGTCGGGAAGCCCCACTCCATGTACTTCTTCTACGTGGGGTACGGACATTCGCCGCAACCCGGTTGGGTGAGTTGGCTGGCGGCTCAGGGGAAGTTTCTGCATGTCGCCCTTGAGCCGAATGACGGGCTGGATAAAGTGAAGGACAACGCATATCTGAGAAAATTGGCGGACACTTTCGCCAAAACGAAGGCGAAAGTCTTTCTGCGATTCGGCTCCGAAATGAACGGCTATTGGAGCGTCTACCATGACCCGAAAAAGTTCAAAGAGAAGTTCCGATTAGTTCATGACGTGATGAAATTGCGCGCGCCCAACGTCGCGATGGTCTGGTGTCCTTATGCCGTTCCGACGCGCCATATCCCCGAATACTATCCTGGCGACGATGCCGTAGATTGGGTTGGAGTCAATATGTACAGCGTAACCTATCACGACAACGACCTGAAACATCCCTGCGAAACCGAACACACGAGCGATCTTCTCGCGACAGTATATGATCGATACGCTTCCCGGAAGCCCTTTATGATCTGCGAGTTCGCCGCCACTCACTATGCCGCCTGCGAAAAGAAACCTCGTCCGGACTTCGCTTCGCTCAAAATTTCTACCCTCTACTCTTCGCTTTCACGCAGATTCCCGAGGGTCAAAGCAATTAACTACTTCGACAGCAATAACCTACAATTCACAGCGACTGCGAATAACGACTATTCCGTGACCAACGATCAAACGGTCTTGACAAGTTATAGGAGCTCCATCGCGTCCCCTTACTTCCTGTCTGCGCCGTTGCAGGAGAATAAACCTCAAACTCTTGCCCCGATCCCGATGCCCTTGCGAAACGGAGAGAGTCTCAGAGGAAGCGTCGAACTATCGTGCTATGCTCGTTGCCCTTCGGACATTTTGACGGTGCGATATATCCTGGACGAAAAAAAACTCCTGTACTCGTCAAGCAGTCCTGACAGATGGAGTTTTCAATGGAACGCCTCATCCGTCGCTCCCGGCAAACATCGAATCGCACTGCTCGTCATCAACTCAAAAGGCGTCGTCGCCGCCTCGCAGACCGTTTCAATCGTCGTTATGAAGTAGAAGATCAGCGTTTCTCTCTAGAACGCTTTTTGAGAGCGCTCTCTGATTTATGTTCCCTTTGCATATTATGATAAAATATAAGAAACCCTGCCCGTTCCGGCTATACGGCCTTCGAACAGAGAGCTGGGTTTTCTTTGGAAGGCTTCTCTATCCCAATTCGCGGTTGGTTGAGAGAAGCGGATATTTCATTTGCGAATGGAACTTGTCGGAGGGGCAATGAGCTTTCGATTTCGTTCTGATAGCAATACTCATTAAAAGTCAGTCGAAACGGAAAGTTGCGAAATATTTTTTTCAACTGAGTGAACCTTTGATTGAGGAGCGCGTCAATAGGAACAGAACTCATGATTGAATGCGTTCAATTACATAAAACCAACCAATCTCAAGCAGTCTATTCTGCTATCGATAGCGATAATATCAATATTGAAAACAGAATACTCAGGAGCCAATCCAATGAAACTAAATACCGCCGCTTTTTCAACAGTGTGTCTTTTATCTACGATCGCTATCTTGGGAACTTCCGTAAATCCTGCTTTCGCACAGTTCAAACCGAGAACGCAACGCGGTGCGGGATCAGCGGGAGCCGCAAATAGAGGCACGGGCGCAGAACGAAAGGGACATTCTCTCCCCTGGTCTGAAACTGCCGGAACTCCTGCAATCAACGCCGGTCACGAAGTGGGATTCTTCATCTGGCATGATGACTCTTATGTCTACATCGCTTCCACTTCTGAAAGCGACAAGGGGCTAAGTTTCAAGGGAGCCGCTCGGTTGCAAGGTGGAACCATCGCAAATCCGATGGGTTTGAAAGACGAAAAAGGCGACAAGTTCAAACTAGTCAAACCGACTGAATTGAGGTTTAATTTCAAGACGCATGAGGGCATTGACGGCGTGAAATTTCAGATTAGCGGCGGCAAACATATTGCCTTTCATCTCGAGTTGAACGGCAAGCGTACGGATCACGTCTTTGTGGGCGGAAACATGAAAGAGGTCGATTCCGGCAAGAAAGGGATTCTCGTTTTCGATCTGAGCAAGTAGAAATTTTCAAATCTCCGCAGCCCCTCCTTTTTGATCAAAAGGAGGGGCTGTTTCGCTGTTTCGTTCAAACG
>JAYVOT010000960.1:0-3528 GCA_043757795.1 Chthonomonadaceae bacterium
CTAGAGTCATGGGATTCAAAATAGCTGCGAATTGTCTTCTTTGGACATTCAAGTCTTCCTGTTTTCTCAAGTCACTTATTAAAAATCCAGCATTCAAAGCTATCATGTTTCACCGAGGCTTAGTTCGCAAGTAATCGCGGAAAGATCGAAGGCGGTCTAAGGACTCACGGTCTTTCTTTCGGTTCGCTGCCTCTTTGCTTCCGATAATCTGGTCTATATGGCAAACGGGAATTCCTTCCACCACCACACGTTTGACCCAGGCGTCTTCGAAATTTTCAATTCCGTCCGGCGCAAAAATAATGTCGAGGTCGAAGGGTCCATTCTTGAGTTGAACAAAGTCGCGTCCGCGTGTGATGTCGCCAACTTGCTCCTCGCCAAGTTCGAATCCAAGTTCTTTCAGCCCCTCGACTATAGCTTTTCCATTTTGCAAGCTCTTTTCGACGAAAATATCCGCATCCTGGGTCGTATCAGGGTATCCAAGCAAAATAGCCCCCGATTTTCCAATAAAAAGGTATCTGACGCCGAGGCGATTGAAGACATCTCGAATCTCTTCCGCCAGTCGGTATTCAAACACGGCCATATCCCAACCAATCCGGCAGGTTCTCTTCGCACCACTGCCTGTACTCTTCCATTGAGTCGAACGCCCGATAATTCGCGTCATCCATCACCGGCTTGTAAGTCTTGATAAAGGCGTACTTCATTCGCAACTTGAGAGGTCGTCTCGCCGCCGCTTCAAATTCGGCGAGCCACTCCGCAGGGATCGAATCGAGGGGGTTCTTGTCTTCCATTTTAATTTTCTTCTTCTGCTTTTCTTACTAACTCATGTTGCGCAGGACGGGCTTTCTCCTCGCTGGAATTGATAAGTCCCGCTTCATCTTACTAATTCAAACTTGTAAACGGCTTCCTGAAACCCTCTCATAGGGAGTAAGTCGGAAATGAGAGAGGGGTCACCCGCCGTCTGCATCGAGAAGCTGCTTAGTTGCCCACAGGTATTCCAACTCCGAAGAATGGATTCATGCGACTGCTTCGTCCGCTGTTTACCATGCCGAGCGAAATTCCCAAACCCTTTCGAGTTTGATACATGAACCCGACGGAAGACGCTGAGGCGCGGTCAAACTTGAGTCGAGAACTCGTCTCGCCGACAAGGTTCCATTCCCGGCTGAGCGGAATTTGCGCCCCGACAAAACCGCCAAAATCGCTCACGCCGCCATTGCCATCGGAGGATCGACCCCATTTCACTCCCAAATGCAAGGTTGCAAACACCCTATTTTGTCGAGTGAAAGCGCGGCTGAAGACGCCCGCAATTGAAGATTCCAGTTCATCATGAGCCACATAAGCGCCCGTAAGAGCGAATGCCGGATGAGAGGGCGTATCGGAAAGCAGCTGATATTTCACAAAAGCTCCGAAATGTCCGTACGGCGCCGTGTTTTTACCTTCATGGTAAACTGCCAACGCGCTGACTTGCAGTTTGTCTGTCGGAGCGTAGGTGAGAGCCAGCGGAAAATAGGCCTGCGATCTTCCTCTCTCTTCATCTTGCGTAAACGCGGCGGCATAGGCGCTGAATTGATGTGAAGGGGGCGTGAAAGCGGTCGGATGTATGAATAAGCCTCCAGGCGAATAGACGGACTGAGCCTGAACCGATATCATCGAGATCGCGGCTAGCAGAGCGATCACGAAGACTCTATCAATAATTTTAAGTTTTAAACATAGGCTTTTAGCCTTGAGTGAATTCATCGATGTCATCCTTTTCACTAAACGACAAACAGTCCATTGACCCCGCAGATTTCTCAAAACTTCCATTCCAAAGCATTAAAATGCAAAAGCGTTTTTGTTTGACATGAGAAATGACCGAATAGTAGTTCCATATGACTCTAAAACTTTAATCCGGCTTGTGTGGAAGATCCCGAAAAGAATTCGCTATTCGACAGCGAATTAAAAATTATGCGACATTTGAATAAGCAGCTCCGCTATGTTCGTCGAGAGAAGTTGCGAACGTTTGGAGGCGACCATCTCTTCGAGACGTCTTGCTCGGACGTCTTCTTCAAATTCGCTGATATCCGACTGTTCTTCAGAACCCGAAGGAATATTTAGAAGCGAGCGCAATTTAATCGCTCCCGCAAACAGAAGTACTGCATTTTCAGCATTGCCTTTTGCAAGATAGCCGCCCGCTTGATTAATAAGAAGCATGGGAAGCAGGTCTCTTAGATCAATTTCCATGCAGATGGCGAACGCTTCACGCGCCGATTCCTCTGCAACTTCCCGGAGTTCTTGTCGCGACGCGGCTTTGGCAAGATTCGCAAGGGCGCAGGCGACTCCCTGGCGAAACTCGATCTGCCGGCAACGCTCCAAGCTTTGCTCCGCCAACGATTGCGCTTCCTGCCAGTTCGATTGGCGCAAAGCCAGATCGCTCTGATTGCAAAGCCAGATCGCCATGCCCTTTGCGTTGGAGCGTCGTTCATAAATGCTTTTGGCTTCGGAGAAAAAATTCACCGCCGCTTCGTGTTTCTCCTGCATACTGTGCATCAGTCCCAAATTCATCAGACAATCCGCCAAAACGGTATCCTGATCTAGCGGACGCAAAATGACTATTGCCTCTTTGAAGAGCGTTTCAGCTTTAAGAAAATCATTCATTGACTGAGCGATGAGCGCCTGACCGTTGAGCGCATTCGCCTGTATTTCCTTTTCGCCTGCCGTTAAAGCCGTTTCCACGCTCAACTCAGTCAGCCTTTCAGCGTTCCGAAGGTCGCCATGCAAGTAAGCGAACCAGCCTGCATCCTTGTAAACTTTGGCTGATAAAGATTTATCCTGCAGCTCTCCGGCATGCCTTACCGCTTCACCCAGATTTTGTTCTGCCTCGCGAAACCATCCCTTGCGGGTCCAAAACTCCCTGAGAGCCACTGAAATAGCGGCTGCGGTCTCAACCTGCTTTGCTTGCCAGAGCCAGTCGAGCGCGGCGCGCACATTGTCCGCCTCCGTCAACAGCCAGAGAAAATCGTTCTCTTCAATTCCTCCGCCCTGTTGAGATTTCGCCTTTAGTTCCGCCGCGTAACTAAGGGCATGGCGTTCGGCGACAGCTACCGCCTCATTCACATCTTTCAACTTCTCCCGGCCGTACTCCCGCAATGTTTCGAGCAACCGATACCTTGCCTTGCCGCCTTCCGCATCGCTAACTGCCAGGCTCTTGTCTAAAAGCGCCGTGAGCAGATCGAATGTTTCCCACTCTTCGATCACGCCTCCTGAACAGATCGCTTCCGCCGCCGAAAGCGTCCAGCCTCCGGAAAACACTGAGAGTCGTGCAAACAGACGTTTCTCCTGTTCGTTTAGCAGGTCGTAAGACCAGTCAATCAATGCGCGGAGAGTTTGCTGACGCGGCAGGGCGTTGCGACTGCCTCCTGTAAGAAGACGAAATCGATTGTCCAACCTTTCATTGATTTCTTCGACCGGCAGAGAACGAATTCGAGCCGCCGCCAATTCCAGAGCAAGCGGGATGCCATCCAAGCGATGACATAACTGCGCCACTGCGGCGGC
>JAYVOT010000961.1:0-3527 GCA_043757795.1 Chthonomonadaceae bacterium
GGAAAGCATCAGAATTCGCAAATCCGTGACCTCCTCAATCCAATTCGTTAGAGTTTTGCCGATCAAAATCGCACTTGAACAGCGTGAAAAAGTATGTGCCGACGTTTCTTATGCTGTGACAATTCATCAAAAAGCAACGCTATTCCTTCTCTGAGTCAAATTGAAGAAGGGATTAGCCCATCGGGAGAGGAAAAAGATTGAACGAAGAAAGATTCGATATTTGGAAGGCAGGGTTGAACTTGAGGAGAATTAAATCTGTTTTTGCAATTCTATCGTTCGTCGCACTGAGTCTCTCAGGATCATCGACTTTTGCTCAAAATCGCCTTGATGCAATTCGAAAGAGCGGAGAGATCGTCATCGCGACTGACGCTACCTATCCGCCCTTTGAGTTCATGGAAAAGGGGACGCTCAAAGGATTCGATATCGATCTAGGAAACGAGATAGCAAAAGAGTTGGGCGTGAAAGTAAAGTGGCTTCCGCTTCCCTGGAGCAGCGTTCTCGGTTCGCTTGAGACCGGCAAGTGCGACCTCGTGATGTCCGGCATGACCATCACAAAGGAGCGTAAAGAGAAGGGATACGGCTTTTCGCGACCCTATTTTCTTTCCGGACAGGCGATAGTTCGGCGAAAAAACGACCTCCGAATCCAGAAGTTGGAAGACCTCAAAAACCGGATATCCTCCGTTCAAGAAGACACAACCGGGCAGTTTGCGCTTGACAAATTGGGAGTTCCAAAATCGCAAATTTTGAAGTTTGATCAGCTTCAGGACGGTCTCTTGAATTTGAGAAACGGCAAGTGCGACGCTACCGTTGCGGACTTGCCTGCTTTGCAATATCAGCTGAAGAGGAGCTACTCGGAGCTTGAGTTGGCAGGCGGAGTTTTTGTTTACGAGTACCTTGGAATCGCGACGCAAAAGAGCGAAGTTCCGCTGATTTCCGCCCTGAACCTCGCGCTTGACAACATTATGGTGGATGGGCGATACGCAAAAATCTATCGGGAATGGCTTCAAGAACCTGTCTCGACAGGGATGATCGCGGGGTTGGATAAGGTGCAGGGAGAGGGGACTCCGGTTCCGAAAATCACGTCTTTCGTCCCTTCCGACAGCATTGCGGTCTCTCAAGTTTCCAAATCGTCCGCTCTTTCAATCCGTTGGGACATCTTAAACGACGGCAAAAGCCTGTTGCTTCACGGAGCGGGAATGACGCTCTTGCTCACGCTTCTGACGCTCTGCATCGGGACGCCCGCCGGGTTGCTGATCGCTCTTGCTCGAATATCCGGCATTCCGCTCCTGAAGCCAATTTCAGTTTTCTACGTGGAGATCGTTCGGGGGACTCCGCTTTTGATGCAGATCTACGTGATCTATTTTGTGTTTCCCGCTGTCGGCATAAACCTGCCTTCGTTCGTCGCAGGGCTGATCGCCCTCAGCCTCAATGCCGCCGCGTATATCTCTGAGATTTTTCGAGCCGGTATCGAGAGCATTGACACGGGTCAGATGGAGGCGGCAAGAGCATTGGGGATGGATTACCCTCTTGCGATGCGTTGGGTGATTTTGCCGCAAACGCTCAGACGCGTGCTTCCGCCGCTTACGAACGAGGCTGCGGCCTTGTTGAAAGACTCATCCCTCGTTTCAGTCGTCGCACTAAGCGAACTCATGCGCGAAGGCAAAGAGCTTGCCACAACATCCGGTAGCGCCACGACGGTCTACCTCGCAGTGGCGGCGATCTATTTAATGATGACTCTCCCCCTAACTTGGCTTGTACGAAGATTGGAAGAGGCATGGAAACCGATTAGCCGCTGAGAGTGAACCGCGAAATATGGGGAAGGGTGAACCGCGAAATACGCGAAATGACGCGAAAAAAAATGCGGAATACAAAAAACTCAGAGGAATGGGCATTGTTGTCGGAAAGCGAGAACTGCTCTATGAAGAGAAAAAGTTGCAAGAAACAATGAGGGAGGGCGTCATGCTGGAAGTTGTTTCCGTTAAAGGATTGAAGAAGAATTTTGGAGCTTTGAACGTCCTCAATGGGATTGATTTGAGCGTTTCGGAGGGGGAAGTCATTGGCATTATCGGAGCATCAGGCAGCGGGAAATCGACTCTTTTACGGTGCATCAATCATCTTGAACTTCCGACTTCCGGCGAAGTGAAAGTGAATGGGGTCACGGTGTGCCCGAAAGAAGTCAATCGGATTCGTCGGAATGTAGGAATGGTCTTCCAACGTTTCAATCTTTTTCCCCATCTCACCGCCTTGCAGAATATCACTCTGGCTCCCTGCAAAGCGCTTGGATTGAGTCAGACAGTGGCGGAGGCGGAGGGAATGGCGCTTTTAGAGAGGGTGAAGCTGGGCGAAAAAGCGAAGAGCTTTCCCGGAGAACTCTCCGGCGGGCAGCAACAACGTGTCGCCATCGCTCGCGCACTCGCGCTCAAGCCGAAGGTGATGCTTTTCGACGAACCGACTTCCGCCCTTGATCCGGAGCTTGTCGGAGAGGTGTTGGAAGTTATTCGATCACTTGCGAAAGAGGGTAAAACAATGCTCATCGCCACGCATGAGATGCAGTTTTGTCGCGAAGTCGCGGGGCGAGCGCTGTTCTTGGACAAAGGCGTTATTTTGGAAGAGGGGAGACCGGACGAAATTTTCGAGAACCCGAAAGAGGCGCGAACTAGAGAGTTCCTGGCGAGGGTTTTGAAATAATTGTTTGAGACGCTGCGGCTTCCGCCCTAAGTTCTTTTAGCCGCAGGCAGTCTGTCGCGAACCAAAGAAATGCGTGAGAGTCCAGTAGCGCTTTTTGAAGCATGGCTTTGCCTCAGTCATTCGTCACGACGGGAAGAGCTTTTTCGCTTTAGCGCCTTTGGCAGGAAATCTATGGGAGATAGACGCAATCGCAACGATGTAAATAGACCCATCGGGCAGAGCCACTTTACAAATGCGATCCCCTGCGGAAGCGTTCTTCGGACAATACTCGCGCTGACCACCCAAATTGACGTAATGAATCAGGTCTTTGAGGTCTTAAAAGCGTAGATTCAATCTTAGAAACCCTCCGGAATTTTGTCAAAATCATCTGAGATGTGTAGAATGATTCCTTTTGCGCTTCCGGGGCGACGTGGAAGAATGGCTCTGGATATTGGCGCGCCGGCTTGAGTCAATATTATTTCTTCCCCGTTTTCAGCCAACCGAGCCTAGTCAAGGAGCTGAAGTGCGGCGGCGTCAATCGTAATCATTTTCATTGCAATATCTCCTTTACTCCATTATACGCGAAATAGTCTTTGTTTTACATCGATTTTGAAGTTTAGTCTCTTTCCATGCACACAAAATATTAAGGTGTTTTCAGAACACGGTTTAATTGTTGCAACCTATTGATGATTAGAAAAAAGAGCGAATTTGTCGAGAATGAGAGAGGGTTTTAGTTTGAGCAGAACAGTTAACTCATGTTATGCAAACGACAGAGCGTCATGACGAGAGTCCCATGACTAAAGTCACGGTCTCGGTGGCGTTCCGCCGTGTGTGCTTCGCACACGATACTCAAGGTGCGG
>JAYVOT010000962.1:0-3516 GCA_043757795.1 Chthonomonadaceae bacterium
GACTTCCACCGCTCCTGCGACTCCGGCGAGCGCGCCGGAGAGCGCCATCGTGAGGACAAGCGTTTTCGGAACTGATATCCCCGCTGTTTTTGCCGCTTCCGCCCCCAACCCGACCGCGCGAATTCGAAAACCCAACGCGGTACGCGCCAGGAAAAAAGACATGCCAAGAGCCAAAATAATCGATAGCGCCAGTCCCGCAGTCAAATTGCTATGAGCGACAAAGGGGGAGAGCCATGCCCCTTTCGCGATTTGCGCCGTCTGCAAATTCTGGCTTGAAGCGTCTTTCAGGTTGTGTGAAACGAGGTAGGCGACGAGATTCAACCCTATGAAATTCATCATTATCGTTGAAATGACCTCGTGAACTCCGCGCCAGGCCTTCAGTATTCCCGGAATAGCCCCCCAGACTGCTCCTGCCATTCCGCCGGATAGAATCATGAGCGCTAGGTGCAAACCGAAAGCGTCTGGAATAGGCGACATCCCTACCGTAGCGGACGCAAGCGCTCCGACGGTCATCTGTCCCTGCCCGCCGATGTTGAAAAGACCTGCGCGAAGGCCGATCGCGACTGCCAAACCGCAAAGAAGAAGAGGCGTGACTCTGGCAAGCGACTGAGCAAGTAGAAAAAGGCTGATGTGACCGTATCCGAGAGCGAAATCCGTCGGGGCGGAGGGAGGTCCTGATTGCAGCCCGGTTCCGCCGATCCATGCGGTCGAGAACGCTTCGCCCGCATTGAAACCGGAAACTTGGATGAGAATTGCGGCTAGGATCAGTCCTATCCCGACGCTTAGCGCCGAACGAAAAAATCGGCTGTCCAGGAGTTTGTCGAAATTCATGAGACCCTACCTTGAACTCCCGCGTTTCCGCCTGTCATGAGCGCCCCGATAAGTTCAGGAGTCGCCTCCGACCGAGCCAATTCCCCCGCGATCTTCCCGTTGAACATCACTAGAACTCGGTCGGACAGCTTCAAAATCTCATCAAGATCAAGGGAGAAGAGAAGGATGCCAAGCTTTCTTTCCTTCGCATTGAGAAGCGTGCGGTAGACGAATTTCGTCGCTTCGATATCAAGACCGCGCGTGGGTTGGCAGGCGATCAATAGTTTCGGGGCGTTGGCTAGAGCGCGAGCGATGACCAGCTTCTGCTGATTGCCGCCCGAGAGGACTTTCGCCAGAGCGGAAGCGTCTCTGTCTCCCGCTCGAACGTCATAATCACGGATTGCGTCATTCGCCCTTGAGAGTTCCAACTTGGGATTGAGCGTGAAGCCTCCTCCCCATTCGGGACGATCTTCGTTTCCCAGAAGGAAGTTTTCCGCGAGCGAGAAATCCGGAATCAGAGCGGAGCGATGTCTGTCTTCAGGGATATAAGCGATTCCGGAGCGTTGGCGCTCGCGAACGGAAAGTCGGTTGATCGAATTTGAGATTCCGGAGTTCGTCAACTTGAAATCTCCTGTAACGATGGGACGCAGTCCCGCTATCGCTTCCGCCAACTCTCGCTGTCCGCTTCCATCGACTCCTGCAATGCCGACGATCTCGCCGGAGCCGAGCTTGAAGCTCGCCCCTTCGACAGCGAGGGAGCCTCTCGAATTCTTCACGGAGACATTGACAGCCTCGAACAGCGGGTCGTGACCGGCGATCACAGGCATTGAATCTTTGCCTGCTTGAAACGAGCGAGTGTGAAGAATTGGAGATGAGGCGTCCCGGGCGTCGTTTGCAACGTGAGCGTAAGAAGTTTTCGACTGAGGGGAACGTGAACCGATCATGGCATTTAGCAACTCATTTTCGTCAGTTTCAGAGGTTTTGAAGTCTCCGGAGAGCTTTCCCGCTCGAAGAACCGACACTTCATCGCTATATTTCAAAACTTCTCTTAATTTGTGTGTCACGAAAACGATGGTTGAATCGTCATTAACAAGAGTCATTAGAATTTCAAAGAGCGATTCGACTTCTTGAGGCGCTAGCGTGGCAGTCGGCTCATCGAGCAACAGTATTTTCGTTCCCCGATAGAGAGCTTTCAGAATTTCAACTTTCTGTCCGGCGGCGACCGTCAAGCGTTCCGCTCTCTGTTTGAGTTCGAGATTTTCCAGCCCAAGTTGCTCCATGAGCCGGCGAATTCGGTTTTCAGCTTTAGACCATCGCAACACCCCGCCGAAAGATGCGGGTTCAGATCCCAGCGCTATGTTTTCAAAAACGGTGAGAGCCGGAATGAGAGAATAGTGCTGACTTACCAGACCTATGCCGCGAGAAATCGCGTCTTGCGGGCTGTTGAGCAGATGAGTAACCTCTTCCCCCCCAATAAAGAGGCGACCTTCATCCGGTTGGAATCTGCCGTAGAGTATGTTGAGAAGCGTCGATTTTCCTGCGCCATTTTCCCCAATAATGGCGTGAAACGCCCCTTTCCGTACCTTGATAGAGATGTCTCTGTTCGCAGTGACGCCAGGAAATCGCTTGGTGACGCCTTCCATTTGCAAGGCGAAAGCGTCATTCCGATTAGATGAAATTGTAAGTTGGGCGTCAGTCATAGTTTCTGGAAGCGATGAACGACTTCGGAACCGAAAATTGATGTTGCATTGTAGCGGACTTTGCGTTCTCCCGTCAATGGGAGGAGTTGAGTTGAGCCTGAGTTAAAAGTCGGCAAGCCTGAAAAAAAGTCGTTTTAATGCCGACAATATATCCGTGTAATATCGATAACAAGAGCAAGGCGAAATTCATCGAAGGGCGAACTATTGAGTACGTCCGAATGAAGGGTATCCCAATGACAACACGAACTGACTGCAGTAAAATAATTGAAGGCGCCGAGACGGAAGTGCGAACTCTACCCTCCAAAAAGCCGACCATAGTTCTGGAAGTAAGCGCCGCATACAATCGCGAAAATCTGCCGATGCCGCGTCCCAACGGACCGAACGGCAGACGAGTGTTAAGCCTTGAGATGTTGTTGCACCACCCTTTTTACTGGGAGTGGCTCAATGAGCGCGAGACAGGCGAAGTGCTGATGGAGTTGTATGTCACGCGCACGCGGCGCGCTCAATAGAGAAGAGAGATGTCTCGCTTCTCATACCTGATGCAAGACTTTTTTGACCTGAGCGACATGATGGGATGCAGAACGATTTCTGCATCCCATTTTTTGCGTCCGTTGCCAATCTAGCGGGAACTTCGCCGCACCTAAGCGATAGCGCCTGGATGAGCACATGCGCTAAACTCTCACCTTCCGTTTCTTTCTCCAAAATTGGGCTGGCGCTGCCGCTTGCGACAGCGCAATGCTTGCGAAGCGCAGGAAATCTAAGTTTCCGATCCGCCTGATTTGAAAATGAATCAAATGAAGGTGAATTGCAAACGAACGGCGAATTACGATTAACAGGGAGCATTCGTTCGTACCGGCTTCAGAAAAAACCCTCTAACAGCATTCTAGTTCGATACTAGTTCAATATTCCGTGAGATTCAAGGAAAGGTCTGAAAGATGGAGCACGCGACGCCGACCGCACAGGTTCTCCTACCCTTATTCAGCATCATCATCGTAGCGATGATCCT
>JAYVOT010000963.1:0-3506 GCA_043757795.1 Chthonomonadaceae bacterium
GTGAAATTCCCTGGAGGATCGAGCGCTCTGAACTGTTAAAAGATTCCATTCTCGTAGGGTTGTAAAGAATGATTGGAAGCTAGCGCGGATCACGCTTGAATTAGTTTCCCCGCCTTCCCCAAATATTCGGGGAAGGCGGTTCAGCGTTTGGGATGCGACTTCCAATGAGTTTACATTATTTTCTTAACTACTCAGTACCGATAATCGAGCGCTGAAAGCGCGCATCTTATAAACGGGCGTCCTTCGGACGCGAGGTTGGAGCAGAACTGACTCTGGCGGGGAAAGAGGTCGCGGTGATTGAAAGGGCTCAGGAGAGGACTTTTTCCAATCGTAACTTGCTCTCTTTCCAATCGGGCAAGACGATGCTCAATAGTCTGTAAAATTCAGTGGAGTGGTTTGGACATCGAAGATGGCAAAGTTCGTGTAAAATGACATAATCAATACAAGCGCGAGGGGCGCGAATTAGATTGAGATTTAAGGTGATTTTGCCATTTGAGCTGCACTTGCCCCAAGAACTCGTCAATTCACTCACTGTGATTTGAGGAGGTTGAATCTGCCAACTATCAATGATTTTCAAACACACTTTCAAACGAATATGAAACTGAACCTCAGCGTGTTTTAAATACCAATGCTTAAGTAGATGGCGAAGATGATCTTGGTCACACGTTTTTTGGGTATGAACATAGATATAACCGGCGATTAGTTTCACTGCATCGGATTCCGCTTCTCTAATACGCAGACGGTATTGCCTGCCAAGATAGAGATGCGTCTCTCCACTGACGAATTGACGTTCGGGAGTTCGAGGTAGAAACTGCCTGAAAAATCGTTGTTGGCAAACTATCCAAGAAGCGCGTTTTCGCACGATACTTTCGATTGTCGTCTCCTCCGATCCTTCCGGAGCACGGACTTCGACGCTCAAATCTGGTTTGACTGTTATAGCCAGAGTTTTTCGATTAGCCTGCAAGAGAGTATACTCGATGGTTTGCTTTCCATAAATGAAGCTCTTCATTCGAGACGACTCCTTGCAACACGCAAAGCCTCGACAGCGATTTCATCTAGCGCAGACCAGTTAAGATCAATTTTTCCTAGCTCTGAGAGTTTGAAAAAACCGTCGTCGATAATAGCTCGCATTCGATTTTCAACGTCTTTTTTGTTGCGCCAATCGACGATTACCTCTCTGCTGATAGCCTCCTCGATTAGTAACGCTATATCAACTGCGACTTCACTATCGCCTTTCCGCTTGTTAATATTATCCAATCGTTCCATTACTATGCGGAAATACGCCTGTGCGATTTCGTTTCCGGCGAGTCGAGTTGGAACGCCATCACTCGACCTATCCACCACCTGACCGCGAATTTTAAGTATCTGCTCAAGGTAGTCCATCTCCGATATCACATGCTCTCGGAAGGCTTTGATTGTATCCTCGATCATTTCCGAGAATTTTCGAAAAAGCGCCGGGTCTTCATCCATTTTCTCAATGAGAGTTTTACTCATCGCACTGGCGATCGCATCTGCTTGAGCGGCTTTCGACTTAGAGCCAAGCTGATTCAAGCCCTCTTCCATCTCTAGTTTGTCAAAGATATTGATCGGATTTTTTGTCAGTAACTCGGCAGCGTCCGACTTAACATAGGTATTGAGGAGCCTAGCTATTTGCGGTTCATAATCTCTAATATCGACTGTTTCAGCAAAACGAGTCTGGACGGAAGCGCGTAGTTTTTGGAAACGACGCAAGTCTCCTTTGTAGCGTTCAATATTCATTGCCGGAGTCTCTTCGTAAAAAAGTTCTGTCGAGAGAGCAATTTTCAAACATTTTGAGAAAGCGGCCAGAGTCTGATAAAATCCGCTTCGGATTTCATCATCTGCAAGGAAGAGTTCGTACTCTTCTTCGTCGCTTTTATTTTTGATAGAACTAAAGATACCCATCAAGTCGCCATGACGTTGAGGCAATTGATTCAACTCGGTTCGGACGCTTTCGATTGTGCCTTCAATGTCGGCGAGGTCATAGCCTTGCAATGCCCTGTAGGTATTCAAGGCGCGATCTAGTTCGCCTAGCACGCCGACATAGTCCAAAATATAGCCAAACTCTTTATTGGGATAGAGGCGATTGACTCGAGCGATCGCTTGAAGCAGAGTATGACTTTGAAGGCGGCGCGCTAGATAGAGAACAGTATTCGAGGGAGCGTCAAATCCGGTCAGAAGTTTATCGACGACAATGAGTATTTCCGGCTCTTCTGAGTTCTTGAATTTCGATATTTTGCTCTCGTCGTACTTCTCTTCCGAACCGAATTCAAATATTACTTTTTGAGAGAATTCTGCAATCCTATGTGAAATTGTGTCGCCGGACTCCTCCACTCCTTCCCTGTGATCGCTATTGAGTGAAATTACGACCGCGCTGCTAACTTTTGAGCCGTCATCTTTGCTGCCCAGTTCCTCTAATGTGTCATGCAATTGAATTGCAGAAAGACGGTCTGGAGCGACTAACTGCGCCTTGAAGCCGCCTACTCCCTGCCAGTTTTTGCGATAGTGCGCCCAAACATCGAATGCGATCTCTTTCAGGCGTTCAGTCGTTTTCATCAGGGGTTCGGCGCGACTGAATTTTTTCTTCAGGTCTTTCTTTTGCTCTTGACTGAGTCCTTCGCAGACTCGCTCGAACCAGCGATCTATCGCCTCTTTTTCGACAGCCTGAGGAATATGTCGTCTCTCGTAAAGAAGCGGGACGACGGCTTTGTCCTCGACAGCCTGCTCCATGTTGTAGGTATCGATCAGACCGCCGAACTTATTTAAGGTGCTTTTGTCTTCCTTCAGAAGCGGCGTTCCTGTAAATCCGATATAGCAGGCATTTGGGAATACACGGCGCATCTGAGCGTGAAGAGAGCCGTACTGAGTTCGATGGCTTTCATCTACAAGAATGAAAATATTCGGGGAGTCGTCTGAGAACTCCTTCTGCGACATCGCCGCCTGAAACTTCTGCACGAGAGTCGTGATAACGCTGGATCGGTTTTCCGTAATCTGCTTGCGGAGATCGGCTCCGCTCGTAGCGCGTTTCGGCTCCAAGCCGCAGCGATGAAATGTCCCGGCGATCTGTTTGTCGAGGTCGGTTCGGTCGGTCACGAGGACAATTCGGGGGTTTTCGATCTCTTTTGATTGGGCGATGGCGTTTGCAAGCATCACCATCGTGAGCGATTTTCCGCTGCCTTGAGTGTGCCAGATAACGCCTCCGGGGCGAGAGCCGTCGCGTCGGGGGGTGAGTATTCGCGCCATCGCCTCTTTCACTGCGTCGTATTGCTGATACCGGGCGATTTTTTTAATCCCGCCGTCATAAAGCAGGAAGTCGCCCGTCAGTTCGATCAGTCGTTCCGGGCGGCACAGGTTGTAGAGGGCGCGATCTTGCTCTGTGACCTTTCGCCCCTGCTTCTCAATTGAGTAGAGTTGAGGTCGCTCTTTGGTGAAGTTGCTTGAAATCGCTTCAAGTTCATCTTTTGCAAGAGGCTTGTTCAACAGAGTTT
>JAYVOT010000964.1:0-3503 GCA_043757795.1 Chthonomonadaceae bacterium
TTCTGCTTTCAGAAGGAACCATTTTCACGTAGATCGCGGCGGCATTCGTAGCGGGTTGAGCGCCGTTTCCAATCGAGGAGACGGTCAGCTTCACGTTGCCAAGTTCTCGAACATCCGACGCTACTTGATCCGCGAGTTTCAAAGTTGTCGCCAGATTAGTGCCTTCCGCAGCCCTTATACTGATCTCGAACTTCGACTCATCCTCCGTAGGTAGAAAGTCTTTCGGCACTACGCCGAAGAGTGGGACAAGCGCGACAAGGGAGAGGATGCACGCGACTACGATCACCCAACGATGCGCCATCGCAAACTTCAATAAAACGGTGTAGACATCGTCCAGTATCTTGAAAAAAGCGTTGTCTTTGGAAGAGGAGCTTGAGCGCGACTTGCCGTCCTCCGATCCCACAGGCATCCCTTCCGTAACTCCCTCGCCCTCCGGTTTCCGCTTGGAAGGGACAATCCACCTCGCGGCGAGCATTGGGGTCAGGGTGAATGAAACGAGCAGGGAGATCATGATCGCAAAAGCCATCGTGATCCCGAACGAATTCAAGAACCTGCCGACGATCCCGGTCATAAATGCGACAGGCAAAAAGACTGCAACGAGGGAGAGCGTAGTAGCGAGAACGGCCAATCCTATCTCTTTCGTGCCTTCTATCGCCGCTTGAAACGGATTCATTCCCTTCTCTTCCACGAATCGGTAGATGTTTTCAAGTACGACGATCGCATCGTCGATGACGATTCCGACCGAGAGCGTAAGAGCGAGCAGAGTCAGCCCGTTTAGTGTAAAATTCATATACGCCATCAACCCGAAGGTGCTGATAATGGAAGCGGGAATAGCGAGCGCGGAGATGACAGTCGTTCGGAAGTTCCATAGGAAGATGAGAACGACAAGAGCTGCGAGAAAACTTCCCACAACGAGGTGTTCTTTGACTGAGTCGGTTGCGGCGATGATATAAGTGGATTGATCGCGAGTGATGCGCATCCCATAGCCTCTGGGAAGCGTCGCTTGCAACTCCGACAGCTTTTCTTTGACTGATTTGACAGTGGAAACCGTGTTGAGACCGGACTGTTTTCGCACGGAAAGTAAGACTGTCGGTTGCGATTTTGCATTGCCTTCAGCGAGTATTGCGCCGGTAGTCGCCTCCTCAGTGCCGTCCTCCACTCTGGCGATATCGGAAAGGCGAACCACGGTCGCCCCTTTTTGAGCGATAATGACATTGTTGAAATCCGCAGGTTTGAGAACTCTTCCATGCGTTCGCAAAGTCAAATCGAGAGTTTTCTGCTCCACCAACCCGCCGGGAACCTGAATATTCTGTCCCTGGAGAGCGCGTTGCACGTCTGCGGCGGTGAGGGAGTACGCTCGCATACGATCTATGTCCGTGATGACGTTTATCTGCCGTTTGCGCCCGCCTATGATTTTCACTTCACCGACCCCGGCGATGCTCTCTATCTGTCTTCTCAGCACTTTATCCGCGTACTCGGTAGTCTCCCGAACTGAGCCGGGGGAGGAGAGAGCGATTTCTAGAATGGGGCTTGCATCGGGATCGACTTTATCGACTACCGGCGATTTTATGTCTACCGGCAGATCAGGAAGTTTCGTGCTGACCTTGTCGCGCACTTCTTGAAGCGCAACGTTGATGTCTTTCTCAAGCTGAAACGTAACGATCACGACCCCCACTCCCTCGTAGGACGTTGAGGAGAGTTGGTCGATTCCGCTGACAGTGTTGACTGCCTCTTCAATTTTTTCTACGACGTCGGTCTCAATCTCTTCCGGCGAGGCTCCGTCGAGTCGGGTTGTAATGGTGACAACGTTGAAATCGACTTTCGGGAAACGATCCACGCCGAGTGAGCCGTAGCCGAATATCCCGACGACGACGAACGACAGCACCAGGACCATCGCGAAAACGGGACGTTTGACACAGATTTCTGCAAGCCACTGCATGGGGGGTTCTCCTTAAAAAGCATGACGAAAAACGAGCGCTTTTAGTTCTACGTCCGAATTATACCTGCAGTACGCAAAAAAGTGACTGTCAGTCACTTTTTTATGAAAAAATAAATGACCGGCAGTCACATTTGTACTCAGCGATTCAAAACTATCGAAAAGCTGTATACTCTATGGAAAGAACAGCTAACAAGCGAATCAACAATAGAAGGCGATCCAGCAGTATGCCTTTCGTTATCCATTCAACCTTGCAAGCCAATTGTAAATTTTGGGTTCAATAGAAAGCAATGAACAAAAAAAGACCCTTCGCAACAACTTTGAATTCGAAATCATCCGGCTCACCCGTCTTATTGCACTCCTTGCACCCGGTGAATCTCCTTTCCTTCGGGTCAGACACACCGGAAATACCCCTCTTGCCGCTCAATGTGTTGATCGGCGCGAACGGCTCCGGCAAATCGAACTTCATTGAGATCGTCTCGCTATTGCGTTCAACCGCGACAGATATTCAGAAAAAACTCCGAACAGGCGGAGGAGTCTCCGAGTGGATATGGAAGGAGTATCCGTTTTCAACAGCATCGATAAATGCAGTCATTGGAAATTATAGAGGTAAACTTCTACTTCGACATATTTTTGGGTTTTCAGCGGAACAACAATCGTTTAATTTAGAATACGAACGGATTGAACCTACAGTTGAGAAAGACCTTTCACCTGAATTATATTTTAGGTATCCTACAGGTGAGAAAGACCTTACACCTGAATTATATTTTAGGTATCATAACGTTGTCGGAAATATAATGAAAGAGCAGGAACAAGAGTTTGGTCCGCCCATTGAGACTTTGATTGATGTTGATATTTACAATACTTCTTTTTTATCAAAGATAAAAGGTACTATCGACTATCCGGAAATAACATTTATTGGGAATCAGTACTCACAGATTCGCATTTACCGAGAGTGGGCGTTCGGGAACAATACTGTTGTCCGTGCGCCGCAACGAGCTGATATGCGCAACGACCGCCTCGAAGAAGACTTTTCGAATCTCGGGCTGTTTCTAAATCGACTCCGACGCATGCCGGAGGCAAAAAAAGCGATTTTGAGTCATTTGCGCGATTTGTACGAAGGATTGGATGATTTTGATGTCAGTATAGAAGGCGGCACAGTTCAAGTATTTTTCACGGAGGGGAACTTTACAATTCCCGCTACCCGACTTTCGGACGGAACTCTCAGATATCTGTGTCTTCTTGCGATTTTGTGCGATCCGACTCCCCCGCCGCTTATCTGCATCGAAGAGCCGGAACTTGGGCTGCACCCGGACATCATTCCCAAAATCGCAGACTTGCTGATCGAAGCATCGACCCGTACACAGATAATTGTCACGACCCACTCCGATATCCTGGTAGACGCGATGACGGATCATCCTGAAAACGTCATCGTCTGTGAAAAGCAGGATGGAGCGACTACGATGAACCGATTGAATTCCGGAGAACTGTCAATTTGGACTGATAAGTACCGACTTGGAAAACTCTGGACAAGCGGGCAGATAGGCGGAGTGCGCTGGTGAGATCG
>JAYVOT010000965.1:0-3493 GCA_043757795.1 Chthonomonadaceae bacterium
TTGAATGTCACAGCGGGCTATTCCTACACTCCGCTCGCCGCTGGTCTGGCGCCTAAGACGACTCAGGCGCAGATTGGGCTGAGCGTAAACTTTCCTCTCTTCGATGGCGGTCTTTCCCACGCCAGAAACACGCAAGCCCGGGCTGCAGTCGCAACTGCCGAGACGAATCGAAGGCAGTCAGTAGACATGGTCTCTCTTGACGTGCGTTCCGCTTATCTTTCTCTGGTGCAGGCGAGAGATAGGGTGGCGGTCTCAAATCAGGCTCTAGTTCAGGCTCAAGAGGCATTCCGTCTTGCGAGAGTTCGATACAATGCAGGCGTTTCGGCTCAAGCGGGGATCTCGCCTCTGTTGGAAGTCAGCGACGCTCAAAACGCGCTTACCCTGGCGGAAAACAACCGCGTCAACGCTCTCTACGACTACAACAACAACCGGGCGAAGCTTGACAAAGCGGCAGGTCGATACTCTTACATTCCGTCCGGCGAGGGCTATTCCAAACCGCCGAGGATCAAATAAGGCTTGAACGGCATTCTACAATATTCTGCTGATCCGAACATGCTGAAGTCCGCGTCCGCAGTTAGGCTGAGATCGCCCAAGTCGGGTCTCGTCTTGCAGTCAGTCGTCGTTATGGCTGCTCAACCCATCGCGAATTTCTTTTTTCAACGCTTCTTTACGCTCTTCCGGGAGAATTTTTATGTCTTCAATACGAAAAACACAGAGAGTTAAGCTCTTTTCCACATCGAAAACTAATTTTGGGATCGTTTGCCTCGGCGTTGCGGTTCTAGGAGCGACCCTTGCAGGTTGCGGAAAAAAGGAAGCGGTGGACGAAGAGAAAATCCCGAAAGCCGCCGCCGCCAAAACTCCAGTCGCGAAGACTCCCCTTCAAGTTTCGGTCGCGACGGTCGTGACCAAGACTATCTCCCAATCGGTTGATGTGACGGGCACGCTCAGCACGTTGAACGACGTGACTGTCGGGGCGAAACTCGCGGGGAAAATCTCCGCCGTCTACGCTCGCGAAGGAGACTCCGTTCGGGTTGGACAGACCGTGGCGCAGATGGATACCGCGGACTCAAAAGCTCAATTCGATCAAGCGAACGCCCACTATCTCTCGTCGCTCTCCAAGTTGGAACAGTCCAAAGTGATGCTTCGCAATGCAAAAACGAATCTGCAATTGACAAAGGATCAGACCGCGAGCGCATTGAAACAGGCTCTAGCCGGTTTGAACTCTGCAAAAGAACAGTTTGCAATCGTGCAGAACGGCGCGCGAACTCAAGAGATACAGATATCCAAAGACAATTCCGAGGCGGCGAAAGCAGACAGAGACAGGGCGAAATTCGACTTAACACGCGCGGAGTCGGAAAAAAAGCGAACCGCAGGCGACTTGAAACGCTATCAAGATTTGAGCAAGCAAGATGCCATATCGGCGCAGGCTCTCGATCAAGCTTCGGCCGCTGCAGACTCTGCCGCGGCCGCCTACAGTTCCGCAGTGGAAGCGTTTAACGCAAGCGATTCTCGATACAAATCGTCGCTTCAGTCTCTCAGTTTGATTCAGGAAGGGTCTCGTAAGGAAGATATTCGGAAGGCGCAAGCCGCGGTGGATCAAGCGAAGCAAACGGTTTTTACTGCACAGAGCAATCGAGACAATATCAAACTGCGCGAATTGGATGTTCAGAACGATATTGCAGGCATCAACTTCGCAGAAGCCGGCTCTCGGCAGATGAGAGCCGCACTCGCACTTGCCCAACAGAACATGAATGACACTAGAATCGTTTCTCCCATTGACGGAGTGGTCGCTGAGAGGAAAGTGGAGCCGGGAACGCAGATCGGCGCTGGCAAGGACATCATGCGACTTGTGGCTCTAAAAGCGATTTTTTACGACGCGCAGGTCTCTGAAACTCAGTACTCGCTGATTCATCCCGGTCAGACGGTCGCTGTTCGGGTAGACGCCCTCTCCGGCAAAGTCTTCAATGGGAATGTGAGCAAAATCTTCCCGGTCGCCTCGCCGACAGCGAGAAGTTTCACCGTGCGAATCGCTATTCCGAACCAGACGGGAACTCTTCGCCCCAACCTCTTCGCACGCGGACAGATCGTAGTTGACACGCATCAGAACGCCATCGTCGCGCCGCACGACGCAATACTGGACTCCGACGGCAAAAAAGGACGCGCATTCGTGATAAACGGCATGAAGGCGGAGGCGAGGAAAGTGACTTTAGGAATATCTTCATTAGGAGAGAACGAGATCACTTCCGGCCTGCAAGCAGGCGACAAACTCATACTCACGGGGTTGGCGCAGATGCAGGACGGGGACGAGGTGCAGGTCTCAGTTCCCACCGCTTCAAATCCGTAGGAAGAAGGAGAATGAGGGCGCATGAACTTTGCATAAGAATTTTAGGAAGCCTGCGATTGCAGGTTTTGAG
Source organism: Chthonomonadaceae bacterium (assembly GCA_043757795.1). Lineage (GTDB taxonomy): Bacteria > Armatimonadota > Chthonomonadetes > Chthonomonadales > Chthonomonadaceae > JAYVOT01. The sequence continues at coordinate 2,415 of JAYVOT010000965.1, forward strand.
GGCAAGCTAGGGCGCTTCCTAAACTTTATCTAAAGTCCATTGCAACTGCGGAAGCAAGTTGGCAATTCTGCGAAAACATAGCCTGCACCATTTGGTGCAGGCTGTATTTCTATGAAACTCTATTCCCCAACGTTAGGAAGTGAAAGAGCCTTCACTAACTCTTCTTCCAGCATCCGAAAAGCGCTTAGCGCACGAAGTGGCGAGAAATCACCTATTCCGAGCGCCACCTGACGTGCTGCATGGCTCATATTGAGGTCTTTGAGTCTTCTGCCGGTCAGCCCGCTCGCATGCCTCAACAAGTCCGCCAAATACTCTTTCGGATCATTCAAATCTTCCATTTTGGCCAGATTCGGCATTATCAACGGCTGTTTGCCGTTTCGATTTCCAGATGCCCTCCTAACCGCATTCTCATCAAATAATAGCCAGGCTTCAGTCATTTTTACAGGCACGACACAAACGCATGGCTCAGCGCTTTTTAGAGCGCTAAGGGCAGAAGTATCTCTTCTCGTCTTCTATCGGAGTGTTCTTTTTCAGCATCGCGGTGTACAAACAGAATATCACAAGGATAAAAGTGCAAAGCGCGCAGAATCTTATTCCGGAGGTCTTTCCCACGGCAACCCATTTTGAACGTGTCTGCATATTGAACGTTTGGATTTTTTATTCCTGCCTGTTCAAGCGCCCATTTCAGATGACTGCAAAGAGCGATATCCGAAGGTACATCGCCGACTAATGTAAAGTTTTTAGACTCAGCCATCGGCGCTTTCATCCGCAAAGGAAAGCTGAAGATCCGGTCTATCTTTAATCTTTGTAGGCAGAATCAATCCACTTATTGCTTTTGGCGCTATATCCGGATCGGGTTTCAGTGAACTCAGGTAATCAAGTAGGATCCCGCGAGCTACGACAGGCATGTTTGCACGTGATCTCCACGTAGTTGGAAGCCCTCCAAAATGAACAGTGTTCATTTTTACGCCCTCAATTGTGATCTCTTTTAATTCCGCCACCAGAAGATCATCGTCAAGCGTCTCTTGTACGACTGCAGGAGAGTGAGTATTAATGATAATTTGTCTGAGCGGATTGTC
>JAYVOT010000966.1:0-3491 GCA_043757795.1 Chthonomonadaceae bacterium
GGTTCGTTTTGAAAGGTAGTCACAACTAAATCCAATCGACCGTCTCCGTCGTAATCGCCCCAATCCGCACCCATTCCCGCTTGCTCTTTGCCGTCCTGATTGTACGCGGTTCCGCTTTCGCCGCCTCTGTTTTCAAACCCTTTTCCCGTGTTGCGCCAGAGATCAGCGGGCTGTCCGTCGTTCGCGACATAGAGATCCGTGCGCCCATCTCCGTCATAATCCGCCGCCGCAAGTCCCAGATTCGCGCCGTGCCCCTTGTCAAAACCCCATTTCCGGGTGGCATCGACGAACTTTCCGTGGCCGTCTCCTCGATAGACAGTGAGTGATTGACTGTCGTAGTAGTAGGGCGGACACGAGCCTTTTACAGACTCAAAGGTGCATAACTGAAGGGTTTTAGGAGAGAAGGTCACGTAGTGGCCGATTGCCAAATCGAGGTTGCCATCCCCGTCGAAGTCTGCGAATACGGCGCTAACTGCCCAATCATACGCACTGCGAGACATCAGCCCGGCAGCTTTTGTCGCATCAATGAAGCCGGAAGGACGGTTCAGATACAAAACGTTTTTGCCGTAGCCGCTGATGAATAAATCAGGGCGACCATCGCCGTCCGCATCGCCCACAGCGACGCCCATAAAATCGCCTTCCGCATTGATTCCCATTTTTTTTGTGACGTCTTCAAAGGTTCCATCCCCCCGGTTGCGAAATAGCGCACAACGGGGTTGCCCAACCAGGAAGATATCCGGAAACCCGTCTCCATCGTAGTCTAGAAACGCGGCTCCGCAACCTGTCACATCCAGGATCGTGAGCGGTGATTTCCCGTTGCGCCCCAGTGAAAAATTTAGTCCGGCCTGGGCGGTTCTGTTTGAAAAGAGAATAGGGGAGACGGGTGCGATAGCGGAGCGCGCGGCGCCTTTTGGGGCAGTTCGGCAACCGCTTAAAAGCGACAAGCCGGACAGGAGGAGAGTTGAACAGAAGAGGAGATATTTCCGAAACGACATGAAGCGATCCTGCAGCTTTCTTTGCAATCAGTCCTTTTAATCAGTTCGGCAAGCGAAAACGGTAGAGAGTATGAATGTTAGGCAGGTTGTCGCCCCATCCGAAAAAGCTGGTTTGAGGCTCCTCTCGGACAAAATAAAAGTAATTTCCGTCAAAGCAAAAAACTTTGCCTGCGCCTTGAGGAGGTGTGAAGAGGCGTTCAAACTCAGAAGAGGTTTCGTTTCTAAGGCGCCACAATCCGCACTCTTCAATGCTTGCTCCCGAATTTGGCTGGAAGTCGAGTGGTCTTTTCCAGAGATAAAGACGATCGCGATAGGTCGCTAATTGATAGGCAAAGCCGTTTTCATTCAGGTTGACGCCTGTCATCGCCTGTCGATCCGTTCCGTCAAGTTTAACGCTCGTCAAAGTTCCGAGGTCAGGAGGCATAGGTCCCCCGTACCGGGCGTGCAACTCTAGAAGGGTTTTCGCAGCTTGACTCTTTTGAACCCAATAAAGTCGGTTGGGAGTGTCAAAAAGGGAAGTTTCCATCGCATCAAAATCCGGATAGACACGTTCGACGCCCTCTCTCCAGTAGTGCAAAGAGTAAGGTTTTGAGCTTGATTTGAACCAGAAAACGCCTAAAGCTGCGCCTGAAAAAGTATCGACATCGTTCATTCCTCTCAAAATGCAACCTGTTTTACCGCCAGTTTGGGGGATCGACATCAAATCAAAACGCGAAGGCGAAGCGCCGGAAAGTCCGTTCACGCCGAGCTTTTTAGGCTCCATGCTCTCTCTTATCCAAAAAGCCAAGTCATTATTCAAGAGAAGTTTATAGTCTCTTACGTCCGATAGAGCGGCAAGGAGGAAAGGTTCGGGTGATATTTTTGAGGATATTGAGATCGATTTGAAATCGCCGGCGTATAGAGGAGAGCTTTTTGGCTGTACATAGAATAGTTTATTTCCGCGAACCGCATATCCCAGCGAAGTATTCGGCAGTCTCAGAAGCTCAAATGGTTTCCCGCCGAAAATTGGTTGAGATTCCACGACATATACGGCTTCTTGCCGCAAGAGGATCGCCTTCTCGCCGCGAACAGCCAACAGCTTCTCGGAAGAGAGAGAAACGAGACGCTCAGGATCGTTGCGATGCAAATACCAGCGCATGAAGAGAGCTGCTAAAACAGCAGGGAACAACCACCAATAACGTCGAAAAATGACGTTGAAGTTGTAAGGAGGTGTCGAGGGAACCGAAGAAGAATTTGACTTTTTCACCTCCGTGTCCTCCTATTTTTTCACTCTCGGGTCGAGCATTGGCTTACTGCCTTCTCTCATTGCGTAAAAGGAATCGGCAGGTAAATTGATTCCAAGCTCTTTTTGCTTCGCTCCACCCAACCAATGAATCTCAATGGAGTCCGCTTTTTTCGCCTCTCCCAACCCGAAGAACAGCCTCTTGTCGCTTGAAGATGCGTAACTTGAGCTGAGACGACACTCTGCGTAATAACGTTTTTTTCCTGCAGTAATCCAAACCTTCGCGCCAGCCCCGTCCCGATTCGATTTCACTCCTTCAAGTCGCAACGAAATCCAGTGATTTTTATCTTTGCTCTCATTGTGCAACAACTGCGGCGCTCCGTTTTGGTTATTGGTCAAAACATCCACTCGCCCGTCATTGTCAAAATCTCCCGTTGCCAGACCTCGCGTGACGGACGGAACTCCTGCATCGCCAAGTCCATCGCGAATACTCTCGAACTTTCCGCCTTGCATGTTGTGAAATAACGATTTTGGCTCTTTGTAAGTGACGTTCGGGGCGGAATCAGCGACGAACGGGTCAATGTGTCCGTTTCCAACGATCAAATCTCGCCACCCATCACGATCATAGTCCAAAAATTCTATGCCGAAGGCAAGAAAATACATACTATCCGCCCCAATGCCGCAAGGAAAACTGACCTCTTCAAACTGACCGGAGCCATTCGGTCGAAAGACGGAATTGGGCTGACCGGAAAAATTCGTCACGACAATTCCCTCCGCTCCGGAGTTCTCGAAATCTCCAATAGCGACGCCCATCCCGGCTAGCGCTTTCCCGTCCGGACCGTACGCGGCTCCCGCCTCTAGCCCGACATCTTTGAATTTACCGTTTCCCAAATTTTTCAGAAGATTATTAGGCTTCAGATCGTTGGAGATATAGAGGTCCTCACGTCCGTCTTTGTCGAAATCGAGCCAGGCGACTCCCAGATTGCGCCCTGTAACTTTGTCTAAACCGGATGCGTGAGTGACATCCGTGAATTTGCCGTGCCCATCATTATGGTAGAGAGAGGGAGTTTCGCCTGGATAGACTTCAGGGGAACAGTAGCGTTTCTGTTTCGACGCATTATAGCAGGGCAAGTCGGTTTGCGGGGTCCAATGAACATAATGGAGTACGACCAAATCGAGTTTCCCATCGTTGTCATAATCCCCAAAAGCCGCGCCGGAATTCCATCGGTCCGGCAATGAGCTTAGTCCCGATTGTTTCGTCACATCTTGAAAAT
>JAYVOT010000967.1:0-3491 GCA_043757795.1 Chthonomonadaceae bacterium
TTTGACTCTGCATGAAAAGATAGAGATCGACAGCCTCTTCAATGTCCGTTGTGACTGGCTCTCTCAACTTTTTTCGCCAACGATTACGGAAACAGTTCAATACTATCTTGAAGTACCAGGCGCGAAAATTAGTTCCCGGTTGGAAATGATCGAAAGTCGCGAACGCTTGAATCGCAGCCTCTTGCACCAGATCCTCCGCGTCTTCCCGATTGCGCGTCATGTTGATAGCCATTCCAAAGGCTCCCTTCAATGCAGGAGCGAGGAGCGTTTCAAACTGTTTTTGACGATGTCCGTCATGGGAACCCGGCATGGAGCCTCCTGATTTGACATTGATTCTCTAGAACTCCGCTTAAGCCATTATTCCAGAGAATCCACTCAATTCATCTTATCTCTTTGAACCAACTCTTCATATTATCCACATCTTCATTAATTATGGAATGCCCGACTGGAAAAACATGATGCTCAACTAATGCCCCCGATTGTCGCAACATTGCAACAAGGCGGTTCGCTGACTCCAATGGTACGATCAGGTCAACCTCTCCTGAGTGAATAGCGAATCGCTTTCCGGAGAGATCAGGCATTTGCGAAAGCGTCAACGGAACCATCGCTCGCAATAAAACTCCGCCCGCCAAAGATTGAGGTCGCAACAACGCCATCGCCGCCGCGATATTCGCCCCATTGGAATAGCCGACAGCGTAGACGCCGTCGGCATCGAAAGCGTATCGCTCAGATGCGGAAGTAACGAAATCCGCCAATTCGCCTGCACGAAATCGGATATCCTCCTCGTCAAACACTCCTTCGGCAAAACGACGAAAGAAACGAGACATGCCGTTCTCTAAGACGTTTCCTCGGACGCTCAAAAGATTTGCGCCGGGAAGAATCTGCTTTCCCATTGCAATCAAATCGTTCTCATTCCCTCCGGTTCCATGCAAGAGTAGAAGGGTTGGCGCGGAATTTCCTGTCTCTCCCGGCAAATAGACATGAATTAATGAGTCCGTACTGCTCATAAACATCTCCTGATCTTAGTACGTTATCAGACTCGGTAAAATCGATTCAATCTCTACGCGTCGCGATTCCAGCCAACTCGGCAGTTTCAAACCTCTACCCAATTCTGGTAGGCTCTCATCCAATACGAATCCAGGCGGGTCTGTGGCGATTTCAAACAGGACTCCGCCAGGTTCGCGAAAATAGATCGAGTGAAAATAGGTTCTATCCATGATTGGGGAGACCTGAAACCCTTTTGCAATCAGGCTCTCCCGAATGGCGCCTTGCTGAGCGTCATCGGGAGTTCGAAAAGCGACATGATGCACTGTCCCGGCTCCCATTCCGCTTCTTACGGAAAACGAATCGGCGCTGGGTGTTATATCCACAATGCCCCCGGCTCCTGCCGCTCCGTTCTCGTATCGAACTCGTTCCGCGCTTTCCTGAGATTTTTCGTACCCCATCGCACCGACAAGGGCAGAACCCGTATCTTCAACTTTGCTCAGACAAAGAGTTACGCTGTGAAAACCTTTGATTGAATGTTTAGTAGGGAAATCGCTCCCGCTCCAACTTTCCCGATAGTCAATTTTCGAACCTATGAGTTCCAGCTTCAATCCGTCCGGATCTGAAAAAGCAATCACAGGCTCTCCAAAACGGACGTTTTCAGACTCGATAATTACCCCCTTCGTTTCAAGGCGATCCTTCCAAAACTCGATTGAATCTATCGGGATGGAGAAACTTGTGAAACTCGCCTGTCCCGTTCCTGATCGTCCTCTTTTGGAACCGGGCCAGATGAAGAAGGTCATGATCGTTCCAGGCGATCCCTGTCCGTCGCCAAAATAGAGGTGATAGGATCCGGGATCGTCGAAGTTCACAGTCTTTTTAACCAATTTAAGACCGAGCGCTCCGGAGTAGAAATCAAAATTCGCTTGTGCGTCGCTCGCAATTGCAGTCACATGATGCAACCCCTGTATCGTCGCCATAATTATCCACCTTTGGAATAGTTCCATTCAAAGCGCTGCTAATATCCAATCGTTATTTGCATTACGAATCACTGCGGTCTCCTAGCGTCAATTCCAGAAGTCAGTCAGAGCGTGAGTATCTATGCCTTCAAACGCTTTTGGAGATTAGAACGAAAACGGCTCCATTTGCCACACTCACTTCTATAATATTAGAAGCGGCGAGATTGCTTACGCCTTGAGTACCAACAGGCAAAGGATAATCTTTAAGTTCCCACTTGACGCCTTTTATCGAGACGATGGAATTCGGTTGGAAGGCGACGAGTGAAACCGTGTCGCCGAGATCGACGTGAAAACGAAAAGTTTGAGGCGTTGAGAGGGAGTGACAACTTCCAAAATCGTCCAGGAATACGAGTTTGACAGCGCTGCTGTACCTCTGCATGACTGCGAGGTTTCCGAGGGTGTGATCGAGACGCCCGCCGGACGCTCCCAAAACTACAATCTCTGTCGCTCCACGCTCCATTGCGAGAAGAATCGCTTTCTCAAGATCGGCATAGTTTTGATCAGGCGTGGGAATGAATTCGGCGTTCGGGAAATCTTCAGTCGCCGCTTCAAGCGAAACGGAATCGTAGTCTCCGCAGATGATATTCGGAGTCAAACCTAAATTTTTGGCGCTGTTTGCAGCCCCATCCACTGCGATCAGCACATCACGCTTTAGAGACTCGGCTTTTGCAAGCTCTGAAGAAGGACTGTCGCCGTTTGTTAAAATCAAGACTTTTATCGTTTCGTCCTCCTTGCGAGACTATTCGACAAAGGACGATTGATGCCCTTCATCGTCGATTGACGGCGAGATGGATTGAATGCTGCTGATAGGGGAAAAGAGAAGGAGCAGAAGAGCTGTGGTTGGACCAAGAACGAACAGCATAAGGGTGGGACGCATCCCGATTACGCCCCCGAGCCATCCTCCGACGAATGCCCCAAAAGGCGCGACGCCATTCACGAGCAGATTTATGGCGGAGTTAACTCGACCGGAAATTTCGTTGGGGATGCGCGATTGGCGAAGACTGGTTGCAAGAACAAAATAGATCGTGATGACAAGGTCGCCGACAAACTGAAGTAAAAACAAAAGAGAGGCGACCACTGGTATGGGTCCTCTCAAAAGCGCGAGACATGGGGCAAGAAGCGCCCAAATCGACATGGAGACAATCAGAATCCGACCTAAGGGAAATCTTTTCGCAATTCTATCGGTTGCAAAGGTTGCGATCAGCGAACCGACTCCGCCCACGCTAATACTAATCCCAATCCAGAAAGCCGGAATATGAAGCGTTCGCAAGGCGTATATCCAGTATAAAGCGCCTATGAAGTTTCCGAAAAAGTGAGTTGCTGTCATTCCTAGCGTTAGGTTTCGAATCACGGGGTCTTTGAAAAGCGCTCTCATTCCGGTAAGAATGTCGTCTTTTGAGGGTGCGGATTCGCTCTCGTTGCCAAACTCCCTCAACGGTTCAGCTGTTTGCAATAGGGCTAGTGGAGATGCCTCCTGTTTTTGGATGC
>JAYVOT010000968.1:0-3480 GCA_043757795.1 Chthonomonadaceae bacterium
CCCATGCCTCCGGGATAAACCTCCCGCTCTCCTCCAGGATAGTCTCCGCTAGGGCGAGCGTGAGTTGCGTGTCGTCCGTCCACTGCCCCGCCTCCAAAAGATCGCCCGCCTCGCTGTCGGCGATCACGTTTAGAGGAATTGAAAGGGTGGAAGCCCCATTGGATGCCAGGAAAGACCGCACGCCGCCCATCTCAGCAATTTCCGCACGATTCAACCCGACAACAGGCATTCCCAGGGCGTCTCCGATAGCGCCTCCGAGCAAACATCCGATTATTTTCTTGAGCATAGTTGCGAAAATGCCTCTCAAACTCTTGACAGACGGAACCATTCACGGCTAAAATGTGTCTATCAGACTCAAACAACCACTTTTTTTCAAGATATTTTTATATCAAAAATAAACTTTGCGAACGCCGCTATTTTAATGCGACGGAAGCCTCTCTTTCAGCGGATCAAATGTTAGTTCCCTAGTATTGGGAAGGAGTCGTACCAAATGCAAGATTGTAGTCCCCCCATCGCAAAACCCCATGTCGGCAAGCGCATTTTAAAATTTTTGAAGCCCGCCCTTCTTCTCGCTGTCGTTCTACCGGGATGTCAAACCGCAGCCGAGAGGAGAATAGCCGAAGGTGAAAGCAAACTCAGAGAGATGAATGCTCGCTCTCAAATGGCTCAATCCACTCCCACGCTTCAATCCACTCGCGACTTGTCTCCAATCAATCAAACTTCTCAAAATGACAAGCATGAGAAATCGCTCGGAATGACTCTCTACCCCGGCTCTAAGCCCTATACGGAAGGGCCGACGACGCTCTCCAATACAGGGGACGGAATAGCGATGTTGTTGCTTGAAACTCAGGATAGCGTCGATAAAGTGATGGATTTCTATAAAAATCAGTTGAGCGTCAAACTTGGGGCAGGCTCCGCAGATAAAGTAAGCTTCAAGGAAGAGAACCGCAATGGAAAACGCACCCTCAGGCTAACCAAGCCCTTCCCCTCAGGCGGGCTTCAATCCGTGGAGGCGAAGGAAGAGGACGGCAAAACGATCATCGAGTTGATGAATTTGCAATCGATAACTCTGGGAAAAACGCTTCCGATTCCTGAGTCAGGCGCAGGAAGGCAGTTCACGCCGCCGCGTTCCCAATAACTCATGGGGATGACAGGGATGGATCGTATTGGTCCATCCCTGTCATTTTTTCAAATTCAAATTTAGCCCACGCCGTCCAATTCAGCCTCGTCAGTCAAAGGATCGAGAGCTTTCGTCGTCGCCTGTTCTCCGCGACTGATCAACTCTTGCGCTTTGTTGGAGAGGTTCTCAACGTGCATTTTCGCTTGTTGCGACACATTGGAAGTGATCTCTTTCGCTTTGGATGCCGCCGTCGCGGTGATTTCTTTCGCCCGATCAGTCGTCTGAGTCGTGATCTCCGCGGCTTTATCCTTCACTTCTCCGGCTTTGTCTCCCAGATACTTCCGAGTAGACTCGCCGTCTTGCGGGGCGTACAACAGCGCCACGCTCGCTCCGACCGCAGCTCCCAGCATAAAGAAGACCAATCCCGTTCCTACATTGTCTCTGCTCATCTTATAAACTCCTTTTACAGTTACGCCCGTTCGTTCTCTTCATTTTCTTCTACGCATCTATTCGCCAAATGATAACGTTCTCTCCTCTATTTTACAAAAGAATTTTTAGTCCGCTACCGTTATTATTATGGGGAATTCAGTCCTTTTCCTCCCATTTTAAAGTGTTGAATTCCGGTATTGACATCTTTTTCTAAAAACACTATAATGAAGACTGACAAAGAAGGAGGTGGTGACTAGCATGGATTTTAGTCAACGAGGTGAGCAGGCGGTCTAAGCCTGTTTTAGCCTTCACGATGCAATGGGTGTGCAAATAGGAGATTCGTATTTTACGAGTCGCTGATTTCCACGTACCAACCAGAGTGAACAGAGTCATGAATGGGAGACCGTCTGACGCGCCTGCACAGTCCCGGATACGCAAATGCGTATCCGGGCTTTTTGATTCGTGCCGCCAATGCCGATCAGTACGTGGAAGTTTATCATTCGGCAATAGGCTTTCAAGCAGATTGCGCTACAGGACTGTTTTGAATCCGCTAAAGATCGGCAGACGTGCGTACACCATGTTTATCAGAGATTCTCCATCGCGAAAAAAAGTCTGAATAATTTGTCCGAAAAGATTGAAATCGGCAAGTTCGGTATTGACTTCGCGCCAGAGTCAGACTATAATGAACAACTATAGGGGTAGTTAAGTGGTCGCGAGGGGGTAGTTACATCCCATAAATCATTTTTACTCCAAATCTTGTCCTGCAAAAAGCAAAACGGATCAAATGACCAACTTCGGGCACAAATTGAGAGCGAGGAGCGAACACAGCCTTGATGAAAAAGGACGCGTCATTCTGCCTACTCGCTTTAGAGAGGCGCTGACCGAAGAGTTCATGTTGGTGGCATGGCCCGGTCCCTGTTTGCGAATCTATCCAATGGCGTTGTACGATCAATTGGAAATTCAACTTTTGAGTCGCGACGTTCTCGATGAATCGGACGCAGACCTTCAAATGCTCCAAAGAATTTTGCACAACGGCGAAGTCGTCTCGCTTGATCCTCAGTTCCGAATGACGATCTCTCGCTATTTTCGAAACTGGGCTGAGTTTGGAAAAATGGACAACGAGAACATCATTCTCATCGGCATGGGCGATAGAATCGAACTTTGGAGCCTGTTCAAGTGGGAAGAGTACAGTAAAAATCTTGCGATCTCAGAGGCATCCTCCGCAGGGTCGAGGCTGAGAAATTCATTTCTTCCTGCCGAGCGTCAAATTGAAAGCGCCTCTTGAACGAACTCGCGATGAGGCGAAAACTCAAGTCGCCGGCGCGCATCGCAACGACGGAATTTTAGATGATTGAAGACGACAATCAGGATGAAAGTCCGGAAACTGTTCAGAAAAGCCCGGCGCCGAACGCCGACGCCTATCACGCTCCCGTTCTGTTGCGAGAAATGATCGAGCTTTTAGGGCTGAAAGCCGGAGACTCCGTCTTAGACGCCACTCTCGGCGGCGGCGGGCACAGCGCCGCCCTTTTGAAAGAGATTTCTCCCGGCGGAGTTCTCGTCGGACTCGACAGGGATGCGGAAGCTCTGCAAGCGGCGGAGAAAAGATTTGAAATTGAAGTTCCGCTCAGTCGGTTTTTTCTTTTGCAGACCGCCTTCGGGGATCTGGAGAAAGCGCTCTCAGTGAGCGAGGAGACAGCGGGATTTGCGTTTCACGGAATGCTTTTCGATCTCGGCGTTTCCTCTCATCAACTGGACTCAACGCGCGGTTTCTCCTTTCGCAGAGACGAAAGAATCGATATGAGGATGGACGCTTCCGAAAACGGAGGCTCTTCCGCTGAAGACCTTCTTGCGGAGTCGGATGAAGACGAACTTGCCAGGATCCTGTGGGAGTACGGAGAAGAAAACTGGTCAAGAAGAATCGCCAAAAAAAT
>JAYVOT010000969.1:0-3480 GCA_043757795.1 Chthonomonadaceae bacterium
GTGACGTGATTGGTGTCATGCAATCGGGCGAGCTGCACCAGTGGGAAGACGCCTACAGCCTCTATCACCGCCCGGCCACGCGCTTTGTGGCCGACTTTAAGATTTTTCGAGCGCCGCATCCGCTCGCGTCCCCGTCAAAAACGTGTCGATAAGGAAGACGTTGAAACCTTCCTTCAATAAGCTTTTTGCAAGCCCGATAGGTTTTCCTTCGGCATCCGTACTGCCGGATATTCCTTTAGGATGAACGATAATGACGCATCTGTCCGATATTTTCGTCGGTTTTAAGAGTAGTGAAGGAATGGAGTCGCCTTTTCCTATGCGTCCGATGGCGCCTCGCGACGCAGTTCCGCCTTCAGTCTTCTCCGGGAGCGAAAATGAAGAGAGGATGTTCGGTTTTACTGGAAAGTCAATCGCTAGGGTAAGCTCCCAGATAGGTGAAAATGTTTTCCGGAAATCCTTCAGGCTATCAAAGTCATGCGGATCATATTTGTCAAGAACGATTTTCGCCGCATCAATTAAGTTGGAGATAAGCGTTTCTGACGTGATTGCATTTGCAGGGAGAGGAGAACCGTCAGGGAAAACTCTCAAGTCGGATACTGGCTCCATCTTATAGGGAGGTTCGGCAAAATGGGCGGCATCGTCGTCATGCAACAATTTCTCGCCAAGAAACTTGTAGACGGCTTCACGACTCGTCTTGTTGATGTTGTGATTGAACTGAAACAGTTGGAAGCTCAACTCGTCCGGTTTGCCGAATAGGTCATAGACGCTCTTTACTGATGGTCCTTCTATGGTCATCGTCGTGCGAGTCCAGTCGCCGCTCGCCCCGACCATGATTTGAGGCTTAGGAGCCGCCGCCGCCGCGATCTCCATATTTGAGTAGTCGATGCGCAGTCCAGGTGCGTTTTCGCACAGGCATCCGCCCTGCATCGAGTGAGAAACCATGACGCATGGCGCAACCGCCGCCAACCTGTCGTCTATCGCCCCCAACATCATCGTTTGCGTTCCGCCGCCGGACTCGCCCGTAATGACAAGCTTCTTCTGATCGACGTCATTCAAAGAGCAGAGAAAATCGAGAGCGCGGATGCTGTTCCACGTTTGCAATCCCATCAAAGAGATGCCCCAGAGCCATTGTCGGTCATTCGCTGCAAAGGTCCTGTGTTCAATTTGTTTCGTGTCGTTGTAGCCTGCCATGTCGTAGGAAAAAGCGACGTAGCCCTGCCTTGCGAAGGCGATGGCACGCGCCGGAATAGAACCGTCTTCCGAGTTCGCCATTCTTCCTTCCGTCCAGTGTCCGTGCGTCACCAAAATTCCAGGATGTTTCTTTTCCGAATGCGAGACCCCGGTAGGACGGTAGAGATTTCCCGCAAGATAGAACCCTTCATAAGTTTGAATCGAAACTTTTTCTATCGAATATCCGTCACGTTCAACTTTGCCCGAAACGGTTGCGTTGAGCGGCGGTTTAACGGGCATTGGGGAGAGTCCGCAGGAGACAAGGACGCGTTCCCTTATGTTAGCTCGCTCTTTCTTCCACGCGGACATGGTTGAAGGTTTTAAAAACGTTCTTGGCGTGTCTAGATTTTTTGGACTTCCCGCGGCGCGACTGTCTCTGGGCGGGGGAGCTTTGCCGGATGATTGACCCTCGGAAGCGTTTGCAATAAACATAAAGAAGAGTGTGGCGGCTGAAGAAAATAAAAGCGAAGCGATATTTGCATGTGCCGGCATTTCGTATCCTTTCACAGACAGCGATCGGCGTTTGAAGAACGTCGTTATTGCGACGATTTTCAGTGCGTTTTTCTGAAATTCATCGTCGCTGAGACAGTGCGGATAGGTTCACGAAAGACTAAGAGAATTCCTTTTTTGACCCGACTGAACCGGATTTATCGACAAATTAACGACATGAAGAGTTCTGAACGCAGTTTTATTGTGTGATGTTACGCAGATATGACGACAAAATGATTTTTTCGAGAGCGCTTTTGAATCCCATGACTCTCGTCATGACGCTCTGTCGTTTGCGTAACATGAGTTATTATGTGAAATTTCTTCTATTTTCCAAAAAAACAGTCAGGATACAGGATAACTATCAGTACTATAGCTTCCGTTCAGTGTGGAACAATGCCTTAGACCTTCCTGTGAGACGCCGTTTCAAAACGGACGTTTTCACTGAGAGAGTCGCCCTTAACAATCCATCTTATTCAAGGCGTTACGACATGAATTTTGAGAGAAAAATATGAACAAAATCTATTCCGGGCTATCTTGCAGAAGATTTCAAAAACGACGCGGCTTCACTTACATGGAGATATTGATGTCCTCGCTGATCGTAGGAATCTGCATTGCAGGACTTATCAGTATTTGGTACTTCTCATATAAGCTTTCTCTTCAGACGGATAGACTCGGCATAGCCTATTCTATTGGCAGGCAGTCCATGGAAAAAGCGAAACAAACGGGATTTACTTATACTACGGTCGGCTCAACGACTTTATACTATGATAAGGCAGGAGAGAACGAGAGCGTAACCTTGAGATCCGTTCATTCGTTTTATTCTACGACAACAGTCACAGCAGGAAGCGTCAGTACGGCCGGTCTGCTGATCATCGACATAGAGGTATTTCAACTTCCAAACAATGTCTCACTCTACAAGACGAAATCCTACTTTACGAAAGCGGGTATTTAATGAAAGCGAATAAAAAACGCGGCATGACGTTGGTGGAGCTTCTTGTAGCAAGTATGCTGGGGCTTCTAGTCGCATCCGCCCTATTGGTAATGGTACAGACCACATACACGGCCCAAGATACGCTTTTCGGGCAGAATGTGACTTATGCCAGAATCAGGCAGGCAGTGGACCGTTTGGCGGACAACATTCGAACTTCTCAACTTAATCCGCCTGGCAATGCCGCTGGGATAGCGCTGACGAGCGCTTCCATTTCTTCTCTCACTTGTTATACCGATACTAGCGGAACCAACAAAATCCAACTCTTTTTGGATACGAGCGCTTCCCCGTCATCTCTTAGCAAGACGCTGATTTCCAGTACGGATTCTACTACTTACGATGTCGTCAACAACGTTCAGGATCTTCAATTCACCTACTATGTTCAGTCGAACTCTACGTTTGCTTCCTCGACTTCCGCCTGGCCGACTACAACCAATCCGAACCAACCCACTACGGCGGAGTTGCCGAATATTGGCGCAGTTAAAATCAGTGTGACTGTCAATGTCGATGGGTTTTCCAGAACCCTAACGACTATGGTCAGAATGAGAAATAGTCCCTACAAAACTCGCAACTGATTTTAAATATAACATGCCCTTTTCTATCAGTTCGGATTTTTGTAAAACAAATACAGCCTCTTCATTCAAAGAATGATGAGGCTGTATTTTTCATATGAGAGCTAAGTAACTGATGTTACGCAGACCTGACGACCAAATGATTTTTTCGAGAGCGCTTTTGAATCCCATGACTAAAGTCACGGTCTCAGTGGCGCTTCG
>JAYVOT010000970.1:0-3479 GCA_043757795.1 Chthonomonadaceae bacterium
AGCGATCGAGAAGAAACTGTTCAGCGACCTGAAGGACATCGTTAAGATCACGACCAACACGCGAACGCCGGATGTGGAACAACTCAAAAAAATCAATGACGTGGTGGATCGAATGTGCAAAGAGCAGGGCTATACGCCGGAGTCTGCAAACGAACTTCTGCGCTATGTGGGAACGTTATTGAATCGATAAGGCGTAGTAAAGATGGCTCGAAACAATCGTACTGATCGAGTTCGCCATGACTCCCGCAACGCCAATGAGATCAATATGATGCGTCTCGCCGCTCCTCGAAATGATCCGATTCGAACACCCGCCCCCCGCCCTCAGATAGCTCGCACTCGCCGTCCACACATTGCCGGTGAGGTCGCTTGTCTCCTCCACCAAATCTCCGGCAGTGCACGCGACTCCGCAGGGATACCACGTCCAGACATTGTTGAGGATGTCTTTCCGCCATCTTCGCCCGTCATAGCCGTATCCGTACTGATAGACGACCTGAGCGTTCCGCGCGATAGAGAGCAGCCTGCCCTCCTCGTCGTAGGTGAAGTTTCGGGTGTAGCCGGGACCCGGGCTTGAGGCGAGCGTTCCGTCGTTGTTCCAGACGTAGCTCTCGGTCGTGCTCGTCGCGGTATCGACGACGGTTATGAGCCGACCTGCGCCGTCGTAAGTATAAGTCCCGTTGTGAGTCGTGACTCCGTTCGTGGCCACGACTGCGGTCAGTCGCTTGCCGGATGTATCGTAAGTATAGGTTCCGGAGTAGGAGCGCGCGCCGGTTCGGACTTCGCTGAGCAGGTTGCCGTACTGATAGGCAATAGTGAATATTCTGCCAGTATTGCGATTGATCTTGACATACTCACATTTTGGGTTTATGTTGTAGAATATACTTACGCAACTCCAAAATGCCAAGAGGCTGATTATCCCCAGCGAAAATCAATTCTCTTGTCGAGGCTTGATTCGGACTACTTTTTATGTCGATGTTTGCACCATGCTGATACATCATCTTGACAACTCCGTACTCGCCATGGCGAAGAACCTCTGTTATTGTCGGAACTCCATGTTTGCTTTTAGTATCAATATCATAACCACTTTCAAGGATGAGATTGACAATATGAAAATTGCATGGTTTGATGCCTATTACATTGAACATAAGATAGTTCAAGAGTACATTTGACCTACAACAAGCCATCTCATTCACATTCGCTTTGTGACGAATTAGAAGTTCGACCATACTTTCATCACCGTTTGAAATAGCCGTACTCAGAGCTGACTCCCACTTGGCGGAGTGTAAATTTACGTCCGCCCCATTGTTAATTAGCCAAGATACTGTTTCGAATTGCTTTGCCTCTGCTGCTGCTAACAGGGGGGTTTGCCCATTCGGTGAAACTAAATTGATTTTCGCACCTTTTGAAACTAATTTTTCCAATAACCGTGTCTGTCCATGCAAAGCGGCTTCAGTAGCGATTGATACTCTGGCTGTCGTATATTCCTCATGATGTAGGAAATACATAGTTGCTAGTTTGATGGGGGTTTCTTTGATATCACTTTGCAAAATCATTGCATTGGGGTTTGCCCCAAAGTCAAGTAACTTAGCAACACTATTGTATTTATGGCTTCGCATCAATTCTGAGGATTGTATATCAACCCAAGGCTGATACATAACAAACAAAAAGAGCAAAACGAAGAATATAATCACGTAGAGCATCAAAAGATTTCGTTTCATATTTTTGATACTCTGTTTTAATTTCAAAATTATTGCTTTCATATTAATTCAACTTCTAAAATAGTGATCGGCTAGAAAGTTGTACAACCTTCTAGCCGACATAGTTCACCTAAGAACAGAAACCCTTGCCATATTGTATACTACATTTGTCTCTACAAGCACCGCTGTTATAAAAAGCATCCTCCATGCACATCAAGCGAACTTTGCCGCATTGCCTGTTAATAGCCCGGTATCTCTTTTGGCAAGCTTTGAAGTCTCGATCACATTGTGATTTGTCGTTGGAATACTTTGTATCACACTGTTTACAGCAGGCCTTGAATCCAGAATCACACTTGCAAGCACCTCCACAACCGCAGTGACATACAGTAGGCGCACCATTGATCTGCATTCCTCTAGAAAATTTGATTCCGGACACGTCATCGATAGTGCATTCAGAAAGAATCTGGGAGGAGCCTTGTTGGTAGAGCAACTGACTGAATTGATTAGTGATCGATGTTGAGAGGATATTGCCAGAGCTGTCTGTCGTTGCAGAGGTGGAGCCAAATAGGTCAATATGATTCACCTCGCTATTTCGGCGCAATAGTTGGGCTTCGCACCCGCCCCCCGCCCTCAGGTAGCTCGCGCTCGCAGTCCACACGTTCCCGGTCAGGTCGCTCGTCTCCTCCACCAACTCTCCGGCAGTGCACGCAACTCCGCTGGGATACCACGTCCGGACGTTGTTGAGAATGTCTTTGCGCCATCTTCGTCCGCCGCCATAGCCGTACCCGTACTGATAAACGACCTGAGCGCCCCGCGCAATCGAGAGTAGCCTACCTTCTTCGTCGTAGGTGAAGTTTCGGGTGTAGCCGGGCCCCGGGCTTGAAGCGAGCGTGCCGTCGTTGTTCCAGACGTAGTTTTCGGTTGTGCTAGTGGCAGTATCGACGACGGTGGTCAGCCTCCCCGCGCCGTCATAGGTGTAAGTCCCGTTGTGGGTCGTGACGCCGTTCGTGACCACGATTGCGGTCAGTCGCTTGCCGCTACTGTCGTAGGTGTAGGTTCCGGAGTAGGGACGTGCGCCGGTTCGGGCTTCGCTGAGCAGGTTTCCGACTGTGCTGTACCCGTAAGTCGTGATGTCCCCGCTCGGCTGCTCGATCACCTGAGTCAATTGTCCGAGGGAGTTATAGGTTCCGGCGTAGCTGACGATCACCGAGTTGTTGGAGATTTTTCGGTGAAGCAAGAGCGTGACCTGCCCGAGGGTGTTGTAAGTATACTCCGCCCTTGTGCCGTTCGGGTAGGTGGCGGTCGAGGTCGAGCCGTCTGCGTTGTAGGCGAAAGTCGCGTTTCCGCCCGTGTCTCCTACGCTCGTGAGTCTGCTGGAAGCGTCGAACCCGTTCGTCACGACTCTGCCGGTCACGTCGGTCTGGGTCAGCAGGTTTCCGATAGAGCTGTAAGTCGCCGCCGTGTTGCCGCGCGGGTCGGTCATGCTGGTTCGATTGCCTCGCGCGTCGTACTGATAGGTTCGGATTCCAGTTCCGTCCACGCTCTGAGTCAAGCCTCCCTCGGCGTCGTAGGTGTAGCTCAAACTAGCCGCTCCCGAAGTGGGATAGGCGACTCCCGTCAATCTGCCCCATGCGTCATAGGTGTAGTTCGTGATCTTGCCGTTCGCCCCGGTTCGCTGCGTCAGTTGGCTCCCGGTGTTATAGGCCATGTTCGTGATGAAGCTGGTGTTCACGTCCTTCACGACTGTCGAGCTTGTCTGATTCCCGTTGGCGTCGTATCCGAACT
>JAYVOT010000971.1:0-13002 GCA_043757795.1 Chthonomonadaceae bacterium
AACCAATTGATCGGCAAGTTGCGTCACGGTAGATTGCGACACTTGCAGCCTTTCGCTGAAATCCTTCATGGTTGCATCCTCAAGATGTCTGACAGTCCATAGAAGTCGCAATTGCGCAATCGGGAGGGCGCTCAACTCCGGGAGGGGCTGATTTTCAAAAATCATAGACCTATTGACTCTCAATAGCGCGAAGCCGAGGGGCGCTCCTTCTCTAATTTTCGAAACTTCCGGTACGCAGGACGGAAGCTCCTCTTTTTTTTCGTTAGTCTCGTGGGAATTCGGGAATTCGCCATTTTCCGTCAATTTCGTATCCTGATCTTTCTTCCTGCTTTAAATATTTCTAATGTACTGATATTTTACATGACCTAAATACTTTTGTCAAGCCTAATTTTTTTCAATGATCAATTTGTGCTGAATATAAAGTAACCGACATAGTTCAATATCTAAATAATGCTTCAATTTACTTTTTTTTATGCGCTCGACATATGTTGCTGTTCCGCTTGGATTCCGATTTTATAATTGCGTTTAATTGCCTGCACTCTGAATGATGATTGAGCGTAGGAACTTTTTACGACAAGTTGGGATATAATATTTTATAGACGTACTATTCCTGTCGACACTTTTCCTGCCGACACTTCTTAGCGAATGGAGAATACTTGTTCAATCAATTCGACGTGACAATGAAAAACTTGGTTGAGAGGTCGCCCTCAGCATGGTTGCGTTTTGCCGGAATCGAAGCTCCTGAAGCTGTGTTGTTGGAAGATGAAGACTTCACTTCCATTGACTCAGACTTGACAACCATCACCACTGCCTGCGATAAAGTGTTCCGAATTTCGGCTCCCAACCCTTTTTTGTTCCATTTGGAGTTTGAATCCGAAGGCAAAAACATCCCCCGTCGAGTTCTACGCTATTCGATTCTGCTCGAATACAAACACGAACTGCCCGTTGAAAGCGTTGCCATACTGCTTCGGAAATCAGCCGACAGCCCTGAAATCAATGGCGTGTTTGAGCGATTTGGATCAGACGGAGTTCGTTATCTGCACTTCCGATATCGCGTTATTCGCATCTGGGAGATTCCTGTAGACGAAATACTGAAGGGCGAGATCGGTATCTTGCCCCTAGCCCCGATTTCTCTAGTGAAAGATGAAAATCTTCCTGAGGTATTGGCTCGAATGGAGAAGAGAGTCAACTCGGAACTCTCTGCAGAAGACAGATCCGAGTTTTGGACCAATACGTATCTTATGATGGGGCTTCAGTTAAGTCAAAAACGAAGCATGGAATTGCTGAAAGGAGTGGCTCACATGACAAACTCGACAACTTACATGGCTATCCTGGAAGAGGGAGAAGCGAGAGGTGAAGCGAGAGGTGAAGCGAGAGGAGAAGCGCAAGGTCGGCTGAAAGAGGCGCGAAACATGATTTTTCTAATCGGGAGCAAACGTTTAGGCGAGCCAGGAAGCAAGACAATCAACCGCCTGAACGCCATTATGTCAGTAGTAGAAATTGAGAGCTTGGCGAGAAGATTGGATGAAGTAGAAAATTGGGACGAACTTTGAGGAACAATCATCGTTGGCTTTATCTTTAACATTAAGTAGTCTCGAAGATTGGAAGTTTTGCTGAGTTTCGCATTCCAGCTACAACGCCAGCCGCAGTTGCGGCGTTGCGACTCACACAAAAACAGGACTACAATTCAGGAAAAAGGAACTCGACAGCGGAGGGAACGATCTCGAATTCGACAGGAGTCGAGCCGATGACTTCCCCGTCGATAAGCACTGAAAGGGGCGGTTCGCTCTCTACGATAACATGCCGCGCTTGCAACATCTCCACTTTTGGGTGAGATTTGTGTTTGCCCGCGTAAACTTGAGGAAAAGCGCGTAGAAACTCTAAACGTCCAGTTTCTTTGAGAAGACAGACGTCGAAGAGACCGTCGTCAATTAGGGCGTCCGGCGTCACGCGCATTCCTCCCCCATAACTTGTTGCATTCGCTATGCAACAAAACATCGCCCGCTCTTTTCGCTCGACGCCGTCCAGAGTTAATGTCAGGTCGGTTGCGCGATATCGATACAAGGATTGCATAAGGGCTGCAAGATACGCCGAAGTTCCGCTCAAAAAGCGATAGCCGACGTTCACCCTTTCAGCAACCTCGGCATCTAAGCCGCATCCGGAGATATTCAAAAAAAAGCGTTTTGTTGCAGGAAGTTTGTATTCAGAGGTTTCAAGCGGAAGGAGAGGTTCCAGAGGAGTAGTTATTTTTCGGGAGATTCGCGGAGGACTCACTTCCTCAATTTCCGTTCTCGGTTCAATGACATCTTGTCCCGATTCAAGTTCGCCGTCGAAGAACCGGACTAGCTTTGGCTCGTTGATTTTAAAGGGGTTTGTTTGTTGCGGCAATTCGCTTAAGAACTTATTTTTAATGACATCCGAAGTGAGATTAAAGTTTCCCTCTTGATCGAATGTCGCTCTACCGATATCTATAAGTCTGGACTCGCCCAGAAAAAGCGTTTCTATCGCCAAAGTGATGTCGTTCCCAATTCCAATGCACCGCGCAAAATCGTTTCCCGTTCCCAGGGGAAGCACTCCAAGTTTCGCAGGCGTTCCCACCACCCCATTCAGAACATCCGAGAGCGTGCCGTCTCCGCCCGCAGCCGCTACGACTTCAAAGCCGTAACTTGCGGCGCCTTTCGCCAACCTTTCCGCCTCGCCCGGTTCTGAAGTTTCGGCGATGCTCCAGTAGGCGCTGTTCGGCAGGGAAAGTCGATTCGCTGTCTCTTCCAAAAGTCGTTCCAGCTTTTCCCGATGCCTGTTCGCTTTTGCGCGTCCTGCAACAGGGTTCAAGATAATGGCGATTCTTCGCGTCATCCGTTCGCTTTCAAAAGGTCTTCGCCCTCGACCCAAAAAGTTCCGTCCGGACGGGTCTCTCTCTTCCAAACCGGCACATCTTCTTTGAGCGTGTCGATGCACCACCTGCAGGCTTCAAAAGCTTCCGCGCGATGAGGGGAACCCGCAACGATCACGACGCTCGCCTCTCCCAGTTCAATTCTGCCGATCCGGTGGGAGATGACTACTTCGCACCCCCACTTCGATTCCGCTTCCTGCGCAATTTTGAGCATCTGTTTCTTCGCCATTGGTTCGTATGCGTCGTACTCCAAAAAAGCGACCTCCGAACCGCGAGAATGATTTCTCACCTGTCCGACAAAAGTGCAGACTGCGCCATTCGCGTTTCCGGAGACCTTCGCTTCAAGCTCAGCGACCTCGATTTTCGTCTTGACTATGTTAGCTTCCGCCATTCGATGCATGCCTCCGATCAAACTGTTCGCCTGCTGTAATTAAGCCCACATGAAGATTTGAAATTGTAATGTTCTCTCCGACAAACCTGTTGACTATCGAAATAGAAGTTAACCTCCGCTCATAGGAGGCAGAACAGCGACAACATCGTTCTCTGCAAGTGATGCGTTCAGAGGCGCAAACTCTTCATTGACAGCGAATCGACAATGAGTCATTATTCCCGCAAGGGCTGAAAACCTATTGATGAGAGTATCGGCGAGGGAATGAACAGTGGTTCCTTCATTCACCTCAACCATCAACTCCCCGCCGTCGGCAAGCTCGCGATAGTGACCGAAGAGCAATACTGTCACTTTCATTACAAGGGTTCTCCAAGCGACATTTTTTTTAGTCGGTTCAGATTGACCTCATGCATTGTCTCCGATTCGGGTGTTTCGAGGATAATCGGGATATGGTTCAAACGGGAGTCAGTGACGATTCTGGCAAAGGCTTCGTCTCCGATCTCGCCTTGCCCGATATGTTCATGACGATCCACTCGACTTCCCAGGGGTTTCTTCGCATCGTTCGCGTGGATCGCTTTGAGTCGCTTCAGGCCGATCGCGTCGTCGAATTGTTGGATAGTCTTCTCATACGCTTCTACAGTTCTTATATCGTAACCTGCTACGAAAATGTGGCATGTGTCAAGGCAAACGCCAATTCGCTCATCGTGTCCTACGCCCTCCAAAACCTTGCCGATCTGCTCGAATCGCCATCCCAATCCGGTTCCCTGCCCCGCCGTCGTTTCTAGAGCCACTCCGGAAGAGTAGCCCTCGGTCTCATCCAGAATTTTTTTCAAACTGTCGATCAATCTTTGTACCGCTTCGTCTTCGCCCAAGTTCAAATGCGCTCCCATGTGCGTTACGACCCAGGGAATCCCAAGAACATTCGCCCGATCCAACTCTCCGCGAAACGCCATGTGCGATTTTTCCATAACTTCTTCCGATGGAGCCGCGAGATTGATAAGGTAGGAATCGTGAGCGATAGTGAAGAGGATGCCGGTATCTTCCTTCGCCTTGAGAAATTTTTCAATTTCTTCGTCTTTCAAAGGCGAGTGCGCCCACTGCCGGGGACTGCCGGTGAAAAGTTGTACCGCATTGCAACCGATTTCTTTGCCGGAAACAAGCGATTTATAGAGGCCGCCGGAGGTCGGCATGTGCGCGCCGAGCAGGCGGGTTGCGGGGGGTGAGACGATTTCCATTCCGACAAACGCTCCCTGTCTAAAACTGTATTCTGCCGACTGAACCGGCAAATTTGTATGTCACTCTAAGACCCTCGACTCATGTTGGAAAGTCTTCAAATTTAGCGCCTCGGGAAATTTCGGCTAGAGAGTCATTCCCGAATTGGTGATGGATTTTAAGTGTCCTACAATTCTGGAAGCAACAAGTTTTTCGGTGAGCGGTTATGTTTGCTGATGAAATTCCGCGCGGGCGCAGGTGGAGCCGTAAGCGATCCAGTCAAGTTTTACTTATATAATATCATTCGAGTCCAAGCGCTTTTTCTCGCAATATCGTTATCGTTCCGGGCGCATCAACGGAAACAAAAGTACGTCGCGAATTGAATCCGCCTCGGTTAAAACAAGCGCCAGACGATCCATCCCGATCCCAAGTCCGCCCGTAGGCGGCATTCCGTACTCAAGAGCGAGCAGAAAATCTTCGTCCATCGGGTGGGCTTCGTCGTTGCCCTCTTCACGCTGAGTCAATTGCCCCTCAAATCGCGCTCGCTGATCGATCGGGTCGTTGATTTCAGAGAAGGCGTTTCCAAGCTCTTGAGTCGCAGCGTAGACCTCGAAGCGGCGAGTCAGAGCGGGGTTGTCCTGTCGCATCTTCGCGAGAGGCGAAGTCTCCACCGGAAAATCAGTGATAAAAGTGGGCTGAATCAGATGCGGTTGGGTGTAGACCTCATGCAGTTTCTCAATTAATCCGCCAAGATTCGTTTCCGCATCTATATTGAACTGAACGCCGATTCTTCTGCAAGCCGCGTGCGCAGTCTCAAGGTCCGCCAACTCTTCCGGTAGAATTCCAGCGTAAAGCTGGATCCCTTCCAACATCTGCAAACGCTTCCACGGACGATTGGAGAGGTCGATCTGTTCGCCTTTGTATTGAAAAACCGGCTTGCCGTTCACCGCCTCGCAGATGGAGACGTACATATTCTCGACAAGCTCCATGATATCTTCAAGGTTCGCATACGCTTGATAGAGCTCCATCAAAGTGAATTCCGGATTGTGCCGTGCTGAGACGCCTTCATTTCGGAAAACACGCCCAATCTCATAGACTTTATCGTATCCGCCCACGATAAGGCGTTTCAGAAACAGTTCGAGAGAGATTCGCAGTTTGAAGTCGAAGTCAAGAGCGTTGTGGTGAGTCATGAAGGGGCGCGCGGAAGCCCCTCCTGCAACAAGTTGCAAAACAGGCGTTTCCACTTCGAGGAAACCCTCGCCATCCAGAAAACGCCTCATCGCCGAAACGATCTTGCAACGTTTGGTCAGAATTTCGCGAGCGTCCGGGTTCACGAGCAAATCAAGGTAACGATGCCTGTATCGCTCCTCTTTGTCCGTCAAAGCGCCGTAGATATTGCCTTGCTCGTCCTGCTTGCCGAAAGGAACGGGGCGAACCGCCTTTGCAAGCAACACGATCTCCCTGACATGAATGGACCTTTCTCCGGTGCGAGTAATGAACGGATAGCCCTTTACCCCCACGAGATCGCTGAGATCGAACAGCTTGAAGGCTGCGAAAACATCCTCCCCGACCTCGTCTCGCTTGATGTAGAGTTGAACTCTGCCCGTTTCGTCGCGAATGTCCGCAAAGCTGACTTTTCCGCTTGAACGTTCAGACGTAAGCCTCCCGGCTACGCTCATACAAAGCTGAACGCGTTCTTCATCAGGTAGATTCCAATGCTCGGCATCCTCTGCGACTATCTCTGCAGGCTTGTGCGATCTTTCAAACTTTTCGATCGCGAAAGGATCAAGTCCGTTCGCTTTCAAAGTCGTCAGTTTATCAAGTCGAAGGGCGCGTTGCTCATTGCACTCCTCATTTTGGGTCGGGCGTTCTTCGCTCCGCCGGGTCGGTTCGTTCCGCCCCGGCGTTCCATTCTCACTCACAGTGTTCGCTCCTACTTTTTGATTCCGTCTATACGATACTTCAATACTCCGTTGGGGGCATAGATTTTAACAGTCTCAGCCACTCGTTTGCCGATCAGTCCTTCGCCCACCGGCGACTCGTCTGAAATTAAATCGTTGTCCGGATCCGCTTCCACTGAGCTGACGATCGTAAACGTCCATTCTTCATCGCTGTCCAGATTCGTCATCGTTACGATCGATCCGATTCCGACATGATCCGTCGGGATCGTGTCATTGTCCAGAACCTGTGCCATCTGGAGCACGCGTCTGAGTTCCGTTATCTGTCCTTCAACCATCGCTTGCTCTGTTTTTGCGTCTTCGTACTCCGCATTTTCAGTCAAGTCGCCGAACTGTTTCGAGTCCTTCAGGCGCTCCGCGACCTCTTTCCTCTGCACTCCACGAAGATGATCCAAACGCTGTTCCAGTTTATTCCGGCCGCGTTCAGTCAAGACAATTTCCGCCTCCTGAGACATGCTTCTATTTCCCCTATATATGCTAGCGCCTCATGTGAAACCCGGCGCTCATATTCTCTTTTAGTGACTTTCATGACAAATTACGTATACGAGGCTTGGAACTACGCCCGGTTGCATATAAATATAAAGATTAGGCAAAATTGACCGTTTCCGAGCGTTTCATTCGTGTTTGAAGTCATATCGACCCCGCCTTGCCTTCAAAGCGTCGAGTAGGATAGCACGTCGGCGCCTTGAATGTCAAACTTTTCTTCTTAATGCAAATTTAACAATCTCTTAACACTCTCTTAACAATTGGGAAATATACTCTGCATGACATCATTTTACTGAGAAAGTGGAAACACAGACACACTGCTCAAGTTTGATAGTTCATTAATAAGGAGGTTATAAAAATTGTTGAAATTCCGAGTCCTTTTCGGGCTGATAGCAGTTTCCGCTGCGTTCGCGATTCCTTCACTGGCGCAAGAAGTTCCTGCAGACGTGCCTTCCACCCACTGGGCATACGACGCTGTGGCGGATCTAGCTAAGAAGAACCTCATCAAAGGTTATCCGCCGGATGGGAAATTCCTGGGAAATCGTCAGATGACTCGCTATGAGTTCGCGACAATTTTGAAACGCTTGCTCGATAGAATGGACGAACTTGTAAAGAAGCCGGATACGAATAATGGCGACGATTATAAGAAACTCAAGGCGAGCTACGACGAGATCAAATCGCTAGTAGACGAATTTAAAGTGCAGTTAACCGTCATCGGTACGGACATGACCAAAGTGAAAGAGGAGATTGACAGCCTCAAGGGTCAAGTCAAAGAACTTTCGGACAAAGTGACCGGGTTTGATGAAAGAATCGCCGCGATCGCAAAGAAAGCGGACGACACGGCCGCTATTGGCGATGCGACGCTTGAGAGCCTGAACGAGTACAAAAACACGAACAACGCAGCTCTTGCCAAGAAGGTGGACATAAACACCGGCAAAATTAGAGTGAGCGGTCTTTTCCAGAGTTGGTACGGCGCTCCGATAAGCGGCGACACGCTCGGCGGAAACACAGGCGGAAATTTCGGAACCGTTCCTCCCGGTCGAAACTTCGGCGGGGGCGTCGGAGACACCTTTAGAATACGACGCGGCGAAATCTCCTTCCTTGGCAATATCACCCCGAAAGCGGACTACCGAGTGATGTTCGACGTCGCAAAGACGGGTACGGCGAACAATAGCGTTTTGCAAGAAATCTGGGCGGGTTACAACCTCACCCCTCGACTACGATTCGAAGTGGGACAGCAAAAGACTCAATTGAGCGAAGAGGGAACTCGATCCTCCTCGCAACTCCTCACCGTTGAGCGATCCATAATGAACGGACTTCCAACTTCTGCAGGCCGTATCGGCGACATCCGTGAAAACGGAGCAGTTCTCCGTTATACAGCCCCTGCGGGAAGCATCGTCTTCGGAGTTTGGAACGACAACGGCGCAAACCTTAACGGCGTGGATACCAACCGATCAAAATTCGGAACTGCGACAGCCTACTTCACCGGTATTCGACACTTCACCCTCGGAGTCTGGGGCGGAGCCAACTTCGGCGACTTCCAACCCCGCGACATTCGAGATCGAGTGGGCGCAACCCTTAAATACGAATCCGGCAGGCATATCGCCGAAGCTGAATTCGCTTATGGAGTGGACAGAACCGGAACGCCCGCGCCTTTCAACGCGAATAGAGCGCGATCTATGGGCGGCTATGCTTTCTACGGCTACTCTATGAGCCCGACATGGCAGTTCGTAGGACGTTATGACGAGTGGGATCCGGCGATTCACGGAGGGAATGCTGCAGGCGTCGTCATCGCGCCTACCAAGCACAACGCTCGAGAATATACGGTCGGAGTCAACTACTTCATTTTGAAGCATAACTCCAAAATCCAGGCGAACTACATCGTGGACGACATCGCGCACGGCGGCTTCAACTTCTTCGGCATTCGACGACAGTCGGTGTTGCTGAACTTCCAAACCGCTTTCTAAAGCACGCAAATCAGCGGCGAACTTCCCTATCCGGAAAGTATGCCCTGTCCTGCTCCTCCCAATCCTGCAAATCATGAGCGGGAGGAGCAAATTATACTTGCAATTGAAAACAGGAGTGAATAAAATGCGATCGAACAACGCAGTTAAAAATATTTTCGTTACGGGACTTGCAATTGCATCTCTGGGGATCGGCGTGAATTCATACGCTCAGAGCATCGAAGGCGCGGGCGCAACTTTTCCTAAACCTATTTACGCGAAATGGTTCGCCGCCTTCAAAGCGGCTACAGGCACATCCGTTGTCTACAACGCAGTCGGTTCCGGCGCGGGCGTGAAAGCCCTGAAAGATAAAACCGTCGATTTCGGAGCTAGCGACGCACCGTTGAGCGCAGCCGAAGAGGGGTCTATGCCGGGAGGAGTAGTGCATATTCCTACCGTTGGAGGCGCAGTAGTCCTCTGCTACAACGCGGCAGGCGTTCCCAACAACCTTAAGCTGACAGGAGAGATTATCGCCGACATCTATCTCGGCAAGATCAAATCTTGGAACGACAATAAGATCAAAGCTCAGAACAAAGGCGTCAATCTACCGGGAACGGCGATCACTACGATTCACAGAACGGACGGTTCAGGGACTACCTATATCTTCACCCACTACCTTAAAAAAGTAAGCGCGGAGTGGGCGGCAGGTCCCGGCGCCGCTAAATCCGTCAACTGGCCGGTCGGACTCGGCGGAAAAGGGAACGACGGCGTTGCGGCGCAGGTGAAACATGCGGACGGTACGATCGGCTACGTCGAGCTTGCATTCGCAAAGCAGAACAACCTATCTTTCGCCGATGTGAAAAACAAAGCTGGAAAATTTGTGACTGCTACTCCTGAAAGCACTACGGCAGCGATCTCACAGTATGTCGGACAGTTGACTGCAGACATCAAATTGCCGACCGTCGATGCTCCGGGAGCGGACAGCTACCCTATCTGCAGCCTGACTTACATTCTCCTGTATAAGAACGCAAAACCCGCAACAGTCAAGCTCTGGAGTTGGATGATGCTGCCCGCTCAGCAGAGTCAGGCTGCCGGTCTGTACTATGCGCCCCTGCCCGCTTCGATAGTGAAGCGCAACGAGGCTGTCTTGAAGACGATCAAGTAGGTCTATTCGCGAAGTTGATTGCTTTGTCGAATTCGCTCAAACGGTCTTTCAAATTCGCTGCATGAGTGCGAATTTGAAAGACCGATAGTCGAAGGATAGCATTCCAAAAGACCCATTAACGAAATCACATATCATGGCACAATCAGTCACGCCTCGGACAACAAATAACGGAAACGGTTCGATCTCGAACAAGCGAAGGATCAGTTCCAAGTTCATAGACTCCTGCTTTCAGAATGTTACTCTGATAGTAGCGATGTTGGGGGTCTTCTTGATTGCAGGCATAGCGATCACGCTGATTGCAGCCTCTCATGAGACATTGGTCGACCCCGCCAGACATTTCGAACTATTCGGCAAAACCTGGGACCCGAACCCGCCGGATGAAGCCAAGTTGAAAGGAAGCATTTTCGGCGCGCTGCCATTCCTCTGGGGCACTCTCGTCACTTCCGGCATTGCAATGTTGATAGCGGTTCCTCTTGGAACGCTTTCCGCCATTTTCCTCGCGGAGATCGCCCCTAATTTGAGCGCTCGCGAGTTTATTCCCATCGCCTCCGCAACTCCCGTGATCGTACTTGGAGCCGTGCTAGTCAAACCTGCCGGAGTTCCGGTCGCTCTGGCAATTACCGTTATCTTCAGCATAGTCGCCATTTGGTTCGCGAACTCCTATCTACTCCCAAAATGGACTGTTCTGGACTCCTGGTCAAAAATCGATCACACGATCCGAAAGTTTATCACTGCTGGAACAACCGTTTTGAGCTTTCTTGTGGAGTTGCTTGCTGCAGTGCCTAGCATTGTCTATGGATTTTGGGCGCTTAAATACCTCGTTCCTCTCTTTGCGGAGAAGTTCGAACCCTGGCTTGCGAAGAACTTCGGGCAAATTCCATTTTTCAGCGCTCCGCAGGAAGGCGCTTTCACTGGACAAGACACTCTTTGCGCAGGGACAGTCCTTGCTATGATGATCTTGCCGTTCGTCACTGCCGTTTCGAGAGACATTTTAAAAACGGTTCCCACCGCTCAACGAGAAGCGGCTTACGGCATGGGAGCCACTCGTTGGGAAGCGATTTCGCAAGTGGTTTTGCGATATGCGAGCGGCGGCATCATCGGCGCCGTGCTCCTCGGATTGGGACGCGCCATCGGAGAGACGATGGCGGTGACGCTGGTGATTGGAAACGCGCAAAACGCGCCGACATGGGGCGATTCGGCTTCGTTTTCCTTTATGCGAGCGGCGGACTCCCTCTCTTCCATCCTTGCAAATCAGTACCCGAATCCAAACACCTCTCTGCACGCTTCCGCACTAACGCAGATCGCTTTGCTCCTTTTCGTCGTCACAATCATCATCAATGGAATTGCTAGAGTTCTTGTCTGGCTCACCTCGATGCAGATGGGCGGAACAAGTTCTCAGGCTATGCAGAAAGCGAGACAAATTGTCACAGTCGGACTGAAAATCGCGATTGTCGGTCTAGTTGGCGCAGGGTTTTTGTATCAGACCTTACAAGACCTCCGAGCGCACGGCATAGCCGGTCTTTTTGGAGTTGCGGAACTGCTCGGCTTTGCAATATTGGCGGTCTTTCTCTTCAATCGCTATGCAGCCGGCAAGACCTTTTTTCTCCCCTGGAGGAAACTTTGCGACGTTTTCGCCTCGGCCCTCTGTACCTCATGCGTCGTTTTGGCGTCCTGCGTCATCGTCACTCTTCTGGCTTTCGTGGCGAAAGACGGACTTCCGGCGATTAACGGGCGCTTCTTTCTGCCGCCGACCGGGGACCCGGACAAACCGGGAGGAGTGCTTCATGCGATATTTGGAACCGGAATGATCGTCTGCTTCGCCTCTCTCTTTGGCATCCCGGTAGGAATCATGGGCGGCATCTACCTCTCCGAGTTCGGAGGGAAGTCAAAAATCGGCGGGCTAGCGAGATTTGCGGCAGATCTGTTGAACGGAGTTCCCTCTATCGTCATCGGAATCTTCGCTTACGCGATAGTCGTGCATACGACCGCCGGCATTGACTTTCCAAAACCGTTCGACTTCTTTTTGAATCGAGGAAGTTTCGGAACGGCGGCGTCTTTCGCTCTCGGGATCATGATGATACCCACCGTGATGCGGACGACCGAGGAGCTACTCAGACTGGTTCCAATGGCGCTGAGAGAGGGAGCCTTAGGCCTGGGAGCTACGAGAGCGTGGACTACCTGGAGCATCGTCCTCCTCTCAGCAAGAAACGGGATCATCACAGGCGCTCTGCTTGCGATCGCTCGCATCGCAGGCGAAACGGCGCCGCTCATTATGGTCTCTTGCTCTAGCAACCTGATGCCGACTTTGATGAGCAAACGGACGGCAAGTCTGCCAATTCAAATATTTGAACTTCGAGACCTTCCAGGACAGTTGGCGTTGAGTCAATCCTGGGGAGTTGCTCTCGTACTTGTCACGATGGTGCTGACTTTCAGCATCCTGGCAAGAGTCGCAACTCGGAGCAAAATGCGAACAAATTGATCTTGCTCCT
Organism: Chthonomonadaceae bacterium; assembly: GCA_043757795.1. Classification (GTDB taxonomy): domain Bacteria; phylum Armatimonadota; class Chthonomonadetes; order Chthonomonadales; family Chthonomonadaceae; genus JAYVOT01. The sequence continues at coordinate 12,535 of JAYVOT010000971.1, forward strand.
ACTTAGCCCACGTTAATACTTTGATCAGCAGGCAAAACCAGAATCCAAAGACGGGATTTGCGAATCCCATAAACCGCATTTGCAGGTAAACTTGCGGAGTGGAAAATCACTCCGATAACCACTTAGTTCACGCTCATGAAAAACGCGTGAGGAGCAGCAGAAATGAGTGATATGTCCCCTTCGCTTAACGACATGACGATGCCTTTGGCAGGATTGAAAACTGCCTTCAAATCTAAAAACGAGGAGCTTTCGGACTCTGAAGCTGAACTTGAGAGGTCTGTGGCGATCTCCGCGAAGAAAGTCGATTTCTACTACGACAAATTTCAGGCTCTCAAAAACATCAACTTGGACATTCCGAAAAATCAGGTCACAGCGTTGATCGGTCCCTCAGGTTGCGGCAAATCCACTTTCCTAAGGTGCCTCAATCGTATGAACGACCTGACTCCCGCGACTCGTCTTCAAGGCTCG